>SAAL01000188.1 GCA_009929445.1 Bacteroidia bacterium | reverse complement strand
ACTATGCAGGTGGAAAAGGCTTGTTGGATATAACTTTAATAGAATAATTGAATAATTGCTTTTCAAGCAACGCACGGATGAATATCCGCGCGAGCGGAGCTGTTCATTTTTACGAAATTAAATTTGTGATTTCCCTCTTTATTCAAAAACAGTACTCCTCCCCATTGATTGGAAACATAGTTGTAAGGCACCTCTTCGAATAATCTGTCCGTCCGATCACCACGGAGTAAAACAGGTGCTTCTCTGGTCCCTTCGGCAATTAAATTTCCATGCACAACCAGGCTGGCTTTATCGTGGAAAAACAGCCGGCATCCGGGCTGTAATATCAGCGTTGCGACCGAATCAACTACTAAATCTCCGCAAACTAGATACGGTTTCACTCCTGTGAGTGTGCTGTCGCTCGTAATTTTTTTGTCCCTAAGAATCTCCATATCCTGAGCGTAGGCTTGTAGTTTCACATACTGCAAATTGCTGTTTGTCAGAAAAATGATGGAATCTTTCACAAAAACCGGAGTATTCACGTTCGTTGGATCTATTTTTACCTCTACGAAAATAAACAGACTATCATTAGTACGAAGTTCTATGTCAGTAAATTGATTATCAGGCTTTGCAAAGCCGTTTACATTTATTTTGTAAGGAGATTGCGAGCCCATTCCAAGACCTAATGCAGAGATTTTCAGGTTTTTTTCATTCGGATTATATACCTTAATTTTGGCCGTAGAGCTTCCAATGGTAGTAAAAACAGTATCAAAAAAAAGCGTGTCTTTTGAGAAAGAAAGCTTCAGACCCGGGTCGGACGAGATGCTTTCATCGATGCACGAATGAAAAAAGAAGAGTGAAACAAAAAGTCCAAGCAAAAAAGCAGGTGTATTTTTAAGATATTTTAGATGCATTTTCAGGTATTCAATAAGTATAAATGTAAAACGTTGGAATTTTCTAATTATTTCCAACCACAAATTTATTCAAAAAAGATGACAGTACCATTTTTATTCCTTATTTTTGTTAAAACTTTAAGATGTTTATGCTTCGTACACCTAAATATCTGATGTCAAACCAACTAAAATTCTGAATTATGGCCAGCAAGCGAAAACTAAAAAAAACCATGCATTACATTTCGTCGGAACTGATCACGGATGTATTTTTCAAAACGCTGATTTCTGATAAAGTCAATGAGGCAAAAGCTGACGAGCTGGTCATGGAAATTGCTGAATTTACAGCCGAACACATCCGCAGAATCAACCACGGCGGAGGCGGTCAAAATCCAAAAGCCGTCAAAGATTACTTCCATAAACTGTATACCGACTGGAATAAAGGCGTGGAAAAATTGATAGAGCAGGTTGAAAAATTGAAATAAATCTCAGCTTTAAGTCAAGGGATTACTGATTTTTATTAAACAGTTTGCTGATTTTTCTTATCGTTTCATCGCTGTTCTTGTTTACAGAAAAGAAAACCAGTACGGAAACGATAAGTGCTCCTGTGGAAGCAATGATTAAATCGGCCATCGTGTCCCGTAAAGCCAGTCCCTGATAAGGTTTGCCTAGTAAAGATGTGTCAGCAGGAACATCCCATTTCTGGTAGTTGGTCTGCCACAATGCATCCGCTGCAAATTCGGCTATTTCCCAAAAAACTGCCACCGCTACCGAAAATGAGAAAGTGAAAATAGCTATGAGCCAAGGATTAAGATCGAAACTGTATCGGTAATTCAGCATGTAAATCAGTAAAAACCCGGCAACAGCGATAAAGGTGCCCGAGGTGAAATGCAGCACATCATCCCACCAGTGAAACCGTACGAAAAGATTGAAGCGCTGACTCAGGTATCCCGCCGCAATCATAAAAATAATTACGGTAATTTCCAGAACCTCGGGTAACTGAATGTTTTTCCTGCTGTCTAAATAAGAAGGAAGGTAAGTGGCAATAAGTGTGATTGTTGCCACAAAAACAAGTTGTAACCGAAAGGAAATATCTTCATGGATTACATTCTCCAATTCCGGTTTTTGATTAAAAATCAGATAGTAAGCACTGATTGCTACGTTCATCAGGATAGTTAGTATGAGAAATCCTCGAATAACTTTGTAAACGTTTTTTAATTTAGGTTCCATACGAGATAATTTGTATTCAACCACAAATTTAGTAAAAATTAGTTGTATTCCTCATTTTTGAATCACACCTATAAACAGACAGCCAAAAAAATAGAGCTTTGTCTGTCTTATTATTGAACTAAAGGTGCAACATGTGATGTTTAACCACGGTTGGCATCTTCTTGTATCTTCCTCTTCTATTTTCTATTCATCATCCTTCATCGTATTTATTCTCAACAGTTTGAAAATTTCCACGATGGCAATCGGAGCAACTGACAATCCCAGTACAATCCACCAGTGAATGCTGTCCATCAATACCAATCCGAATAGTTCGCGAACAGGCGGAATAAAGAGCGTTACCGCCATCATTAATGCGGAACCTAAAATTGCTAAAATCAACGGTTTATTCCAAAGCGGATTAAATGTGAACGCTGATTTTCTGTAAGAATGCAGGTTGTTTACGTGAAACAACTGCGAGAAGGCAAGCACAGAGAATGCCATCGTTTGTCCGAGTGGAATTCCGCCGTCATTTTTCCCGATAAGGAATGCTGCTAACGAAAGTAATCCAATCATCACACCCTGATAAAGTGTCCGCCAAACCACGCCTTTGGTCATAAATCCTTGTTTCGGGTCACGCGGTTTGCGTTGCATCACGTCCTTT
>SAAL01000088.1 GCA_009929445.1 Bacteroidia bacterium | reverse complement strand
TATGCATCAAATATACTAAAACTTGCAGATATACACAACACTTTTTAGATTTATTTTGTTGATAATCTTATGCTTATGGACTTTTTAAGGGGCGACTAAATAAATTGATATGGCAATTAAATTAATTCTCAGATATTTAATCCTTTGCTGTATAGCAGCAGGTTTTTTTGCATGTTCCACCATCCGTAATTCTAATAAAATGAAAGAACCAACTGTTCAGATAGAAACCACCGATGGAAACATCGTAGTAAAACTTTACAACGAGACACCTCTGCATCGCGACAATTTTATGAAACTTGTCAGTGAAAAATTTTATGATGGAGTACTTTTTCACAGGGTAATAGCCGATTTTATGATACAGGGAGGCGATCCGGATTCGAAAACGGCCAAACCGGGAGCTCAACTGGGTGAAGGCGATACAGGCTACACCATACCTGCCGAATTCAGAACACCCGCCATTTACCACAAAAAAGGGGCCCTTGCCGCAGCCCGTGAGGGCGATAATGTCAATCCGCAGAAAGCATCGTCAGGATGTCAGTTTTACATTGTAGAGGGAAAAACATTTACCGATGCCGAGCTGGATAAAATGCAGGAAAGTAAAACGACGAAATATGGAAATATTGCTGCTACGAACGACTCCACATACAAATTCAGCCTGCAGGCACGCAAAGACTATAAAACAGTTGGCGGTACACCGCACCTGGATGGAAATTACACGGTATTTGGCGAAGTGATCAAGGGGCTGGATGTTGTTGAGAAAATCTCAAAAGTTAAAACAAATGCATCTGACCGGCCTCTGGATGATGTCCGGATAATCACAATGAAAAACAATAGATAACAAAAAAAGCTGCATAAAAGCAGCTTTTTTTGTTATCTAAACCACCGTCCCTCCCGATAATGCCTGCATCATGCCTATCGAAAAAATAATAATCGGGATAATCAATAACATGAGAGCAAGTGAAATGACAGTAACTACACCGATGAAAGTAGATAAATTCTTCATATTTCTGAGCCCTTCGTTCAGGGTTGACAAATCGTTGTTTTGCATCGCTTTTTTTGTTTTCATCGAAAACCGGTACAAAAAATTACAGGGAAAAAAGTATATCACAGCCATAATAAAGTAAAAGATTCCTATGAAATAAAACGGCATTGGCATGTATTGAAACGACTGAAAATCCTGGAATTCGCCCAACACCGGCGAAATGAAAAACGCCGCTATGCTGCCTAAAACCATGATGGCAATCATGGCGAAACCAACAATTGCAATGAATTTAGACCATTTTGACGTAGTCAGAAGATAGGATTTTGCTTCCGCATTGATAGTCAGTTGATTATCTGTGCCGGTTTCTGTATCCGGTTTTTTAATTTCATCCTGATTTAAAAATACATGTTGATTATCAGACATAATTTCTGGTTTTTTAACGAATTATTTACTTTTATTTTACAAATATACAAACGAAATTTTGAAATCCGGTTCTGAGAATATAAATTTCCATCCTGCTCACTTTCAAATGTAAAGATAGAGTAATATTGTAAATTATCTTAATAAATATTACACTTTCTCTATTTTGGCAATAATTTCGACTGCTTCAGTTGGAATGGAATCAAAAAATATTGGTAACTTTGCACACCTGATTTTAAGACATATATATTACATAACGAAATAAATTATGGCAGACAAAAAATTGAATTTATTGGCTGAATTTCCTTTTGTATCTACCGAGCAATGGAAAGAGGTAGTAATCAAAGATTTGAAAGGTGCGGAATACGATAAAAAACTCGTTTGGCGCACCAACGAAGGTTTTAATGTACAACCATTTTACCGTTCGGAAGACATTGAAAATCTCAAAACCACCGACGTAAAACCGGGTGCATTTCCTTACGTTCGCAGTACCAAACCTACCAACGAATGGCTTGTCCGTCAGGATATTGATGTAGAAAATGCCGCTGAAGCCAACAAAAAAGCGCTGAATGTGCTGAGTCGCGGAGCTACTTCACTTGGTTTTAAGTTGAAAAAGGCGGATTTATCTCCCGCTTATATAGCTGAATTGCTGAAAGACATAGTTCCAACGGCGGTAGAGCTGAATTTTCAGATTTGTGTTAGCAAAGGCGCTGAGCTGGCAACTATCCTTACCGATTATTTCAAAGCAAACGGATTCTACTCAGACCCGACTCTCCTTGTAGGTTCCATCAATATTGACCCGATCAACCGCATGCTGCTCAAAGGCAAAGACCTGAGCAAAGAATTTGTGCTTGACCGGGTTAAATCTGCTATTATCGCTGCTGCCGGACTTCCATTTTACAAAATTGCGAATGTAAATGCATCTACTTTGAGCAATGCAGGTGCTTTCTGTGCGCAGGAATTGGGTTATGCACTGGCCTGGGGAAACGAATACCTGTCAAGCCTGGTTGAAGACGGCATGGATAAATCCATCGCAGCCAAAAAAATCAAATTTAATTTTGGAGTGGGCAGCAATTACTTCATGGAAATTGCCAAATTCCGCGCTGCACGCCTTCTTTGGGCTCAAATCGTGATGGCATATCAACCCAAATGCCTGCGCGAAGAATGCCCAAACAACAAACCCGATGGACTTTGCCGTTGTGCTGCCAAAATGCGCATTCATGCCGAAACTACTCAATTCAATATGACGGTATTTGATGCCAACGTGAATATGCTCCGTACTCAAACCGAAGCTATGAGCGCTACCATCGCAGGTGTGGACAGCCTGACTGTACTTCCGTACGATATTTCTTACAAAACTCCGGATGATTTTTCAGAACGCATTGCCCGTAATCAGCAGCTTTTGTTGAAAGAAGAAAGTCATTTCGACAAAGTAACAGACCCGAGCGCCGGATCTTATTATATCGAAACGTTGACGAAAGAAATTGCAGAACAAGCCTGGTCAATCTTCCTGAATGTGGAAGATAACGGTGGTTTCTTCGAATTGGTTAAAAAAGGAACTGTTCAGGAAGCTGTGAAAACTACCGCAGCTAATCGATTAAGAGATGTTTCAAGCCGGAAAGAAGTGCTGCTCGGTACCAACCAATTCCCCAATTTTACCGAAAAAGCGTTGAATAAAGTTGAAAATGCTGATGTAAAAGGTTCGCAGGCAGGTGGTTGCGGATGTGCATCGGTAGGCGTAGAAACACTGGAACCTGTAAGGGCTTCCGGAGAATTTGAAGAACTTCGTTTTGCTACCGAAAAATCCGGAAAAGCACCGAAAGCATTTATGCTTACCATCGGAAGTCTGGCCATGCGGTTGGCGCGTGCGCAGTTCTCAAGCAATTTCTTTGCTTGTGCAGGTTACGAAATCATTGATAATCTTGGCTTTGCATCTGTAGAAGAAGGAGTTAAAGCCGCTCTGGATGTAAAAGCCGAAGTTGTGGTGCTTTGCTCAAGCGACGATGAATACGCTGAATTTGCTCCTGCTGCATACGAATTACTGAAGGACAAAGCTTTGCTGGTGGTTGCCGGTGCGCCTGCAAACATGGATGAACTGAAAGCGAAAGGTATTGCCCATTTTATACATGTCCGTTCAAATGTGCTGGAAACGTTGCAGAAATTTAATGAGAAATTAGTTACTTCAAATCCCTGATAGGGAATATTGGTAGCAAGTCTCATTGTGCTGTAATTTGCTAAATTATAATAAATTAAACTCTGTTAATATCACTCTTATTCTCCTTTTTGGGGTTAAGGGTAGATTTCATCAATGAAAAAAACTCTCAAAGACTGGATTATTGCCACAAGACCGTGGTCTTTTCCCGCATCCACCATGCCTTCGCTGGTAGCTGTTTCGTACGTATTTTACGTGAACAAAATTGCTCCAATGGATGTAAACTGGTGGTTCGGAGTTCTTGCATTTTTCGGTGCAGCAATGTTTCAGGCTGCCGGAAATTTGATAAGTGACTTTTATGATTTCAAATTCGGGGTTGACCGGAAAGAGTCGTATGGCTCAAGCAGGATGTTGGTAGATGATGTTTTCAAACCAAAGACAATCCTGTATTTCGGATGGATATTGTTGGCAACAGGTACTGTTTTAGGGTTGATTCTGGCATTTAATTCGTCGTATAATTTATTCTGGATTGGTGGAGTCGGGGTTTTATGCACCATTTTTTATTACAAACTGAAATATGTTGCATTGGGTGACTTGACAATAATGGTTGTATATGGCTTTTTGATTGCCCTTGGAACATATCTGGTAATGACTAATACGCTTGAATGGCGTATTCTGCTGGTAGCATCATCGTTGGGCTTCCTGATTGTCAACATATTGCATGCCAATAATTTACGGGATATCCGTGATGATGGAAAAGCCAACGTGAAAACACAGGCCATGATTTTAGGTGTAAAAAATTCCATTTTGCAGTATATTCTGCTAGGTGTAGGAGCGTATTTAGTAATTATTTTGGCTGTTGTGTTGAAAATTTTGAATCCGGTCAGCTTAATTGTACTACTTTCATTCCCAATTTTAATGAAAAATATCAAAGAAATCCGAACTTCTGAAATTGATAAACCTGAAAAGATTAAAGATATGGATGGTAAATCGGCTCAGTTGGTAATGATTTTCAGCTTACTTTTGACCATTTCGAATTTTATTGCCGGATTTATTGTTTAAGATATTGGATTTTTTGTCCATTATGAAAAATATAAACAAATGAAACACACACTCAAAGAATGGTTTATGGTGACGCGCCCGTGGGGGTATGCGTTATCCATTATGCCAGCTGCGTTAGCTGTGGCTTATGTTTTTTTCGAAAATAGTGTCACACCGCTGGACGTGAACTGGTGGTACGGGATTCTGGCGGTTATCGCTTCGCCCATTTTACAGGCGGGCGGCAATATGATGAGCGATTATTACGATTACAAAAACAACGTGGACCGAAAGGAAACCTATGGTTCGAGCCGGATGCTTGTCAATAAGCAGTTTGAGCCCCGTGAGGTGTACTGGTTCAGCATTTCGATGATGGTAATCGGCAATATTATTGGTATTTATCTGCTGCTGAATACTTCCTGGCATTTGCTGTGGATTGGCTTGGCGGGAATTATCGGATCATACTTATACTTTTTCATGAAATACCGTGCGTTGGGCGATTTGAATATCTTCATTATCTACGGACAGTTGATTTCCCTGGGGACGTATCTGGTGATGACCAATGCATTGAGCTGGAAAATGCTACTGGTTGCTGCTGCACCCGGATTCCTTATTGTCAACGTACTCCATGCCAATAACACAAGGGATATCAAGCACGACGGCGTGGCAAAAATCAAAACAGCAGCCATGCTTCTTGGAATAAAGGGTTCAATAATTTATTACTTTGCATTTACAATCGGTGCATATTTATTAATAGTTTTATGTGTTATTTTTGGAATTCAGCATTGGGCAACGTTGCTCATTTTCATCTCACTCCCGATGGCTCTGAAACTTATGAAACAAATGCGTACAGCCGATATGGAAAAACCGGAAAACATCCAGCGCCTGGACGAAGGTACAGCTCAACTGGTGATGGTTTATATGTTGCTTCTGGTAATTGGAAACTTTGCAGGAGGATTTTTAAACGCTTAACCCTGTATGCGGCAGCCAGGCCCCTCTTTAGGAGTATTAAGAATAACTTAAAAAAGATTATTATTTGATATGGTAAAACAGAATTTTCAAAAAACGGATAATCCCGTTCAGACGTTCTTCAAAACTCCCATCTTTCGCAGCTGGGGGCCTATTCTGGTAGCTGCCTTATTGTGGTTTCTGATGTTTTCCATCTGGACAAAGCATTTGTTCAATTTTTGGATTGGCATTGCAATTTCTGCATCGGTATTGATGGTTGTTGCTATCATTCTTCGAAAGGAAATTCTGAAACAATTTCAATGGACATGGAAAGCCATCGGATTTGGATTATTAGCTGCTACGTCACTTTACATTGTTTTTTACCTGGGTGAGTATTTTTCAGGATTGTTGTTCGGCTTTGCAAGAGAGCAGGTGGACAATATTTATGCTCTGAAAGAGGGACAGAGTAAATTGTGGATTGCTCTTGGTTTGATTTTTATCATGGGTCCTGCTGAAGAGATTTTTTGGCGTGGATATGTACAACAAAATTTTATCAATAAATACGGTGAATGGAAAGGTTTTGTATTTGCCACGCTGATATACGCTCTGGTGCATATCTGGAGTTTCAATTTCATGCTCGTGATGGCTGCATTGGTCTGCGGTATTTTCTGGGGATTGATGTACAGATATAACAAAAACCTGGTGCCACTGGTCATTTCACATGCAGTGTGGGATGTGGCGGTGTTTATTTTGTTGCCGATAATGTAAACATGCTATCTATCCCATAAATAGGAATACAATCATCTTGCTATTATTATTTTATCTTATTGATATATAAATAGATATACTCAAAATGTTAGTGAAATTCAGCCAGGTTGCCGATAAAATAATTACAATACGTAATCAGAAAGTGATTATTGATAGTGATGTAGCGGAATTGTAAGGCGTTGAAACAAAACGAATAAATGAAGCCGTAAAAAACAACCAGGATAAATTTCCAACAGGATATATTATTGAGCTTGACAATAAAGAACTTGCGGATTTGATGTCGAAATTTTCGACCACAAACTTATCAAAAACCCGAGTTCTACCCAAAGCTTTTACCGAAAAAGGATTGTATATGCTTGCCACTATTTTAAAAAGTGAAAAAGCAACGCAAACCACCATTGCCATTATCGAAACTTTTACCCAAATTCGGGAACTTTCACGAACAGTGGCTGAATTGGCTGAAATCAAAGATGAAGATAAACAAAAATCATTGATGCAAAGAAGCGGTGAAATTATGTCGGATCTTTTGGGTGAAGATATGAAAACAACAGATACAGAAACAACAGTAGAACTTAATTTTGCAGTTTTAAAATTCAAACATACAGTTAAAAGAAAAAGCGATAAAAAGATTAATAAAACATAATGAACAAGGGTCTAAAATCTAAAAGTCTTTGTTCTAAAAGTCTATCAAAATAATGAAACCAAATTTTAAAGAAATTGACATTCAAAACTTCGTGGCAAGTACGGTAGCTCCCGAAGCCGAAGGAAGTTGGTTGACAGCCGAGCAAATCGCGGTGAAACCTCAATACACGAAAGAAGACCTTGCAGGTATGGAACATTTGAATTATGCCGCCGGTATTGCTCCTTTTTTGCGTGGTCCTTACAGTACCATGTATGTGATGCGTCCATGGACAATTCGTCAGTATGCCGGATTTTCCACCGCTGAAGAAAGTAACGCTTTCTATCGTCGAAATCTGGCTGCCGGCCAGAAAGGGCTTTCCGTAGCTTTCGACCTGGCTACACACCGCGGTTACGATGCCGATCACGAACGTGTGGTGGGCGACGTAGGTAAAGCGGGTGTTTCAATCTGTTCCGTAGAAGATATGAAAGTACTCTTTGACGGAATTCCGCTCAATCAGATGTCTGTATCTATGACTATGAATGGTGCTGTACTGCCAATTCTGGCGTTTTACATCAATGCCGGACTGGAACAGGGTGCCAAGCTGGAAGAAATGGCCGGAACTATCCAGAACGATATTCTGAAAGAATTTATGGTGCGGAATACCTACATTTATCCACCGAAATTCTCCATGAAAATCATAGCCGATATTTTCGAATATACGTCTAAAAACATGCCGAAATTCAACTCAATCTCCATTTCAGGCTACCACATGCAGGAAGCCGGAGCTACGGCTGATATCGAGTTGGCTTACACCCTGGCCGACGGACTGGAATACCTTCGCGCCGGAGTGAATGCCGGAATGGATATTGATGCTTTTGCACCGCGGTTGTCGTTCTTTTGGGCAATCGGTATGAACCACTTTATGGAAATTGCCAAAATGCGTGCGGCTCGTTTGCTTTGGGCGAAAATTGTGAAACAGTTCAATCCGAAAAATCCGAAATCGCTCGCTTTGCGCACACACTCACAAACCTCCGGATGGTCGCTCACCGAGCAAGACCCGTTCAACAATGTGGGACGTACGACCATCGAGGCAATGGCAGCCGCACTCGGACATACACAATCACTTCACACCAATGCGCTGGACGAAGCCATCGCGCTTCCAACCGATTTTTCGGCACGTATTGCCCGCAATACACAAATCTACATTCAACAGGAAACAGACATCACCCGCGAGGTAGATCCGTGGGCAGGTTCGTATTATGTGGAATCACTGACTAACGAACTGGCTGAAAAAGCTTGGGAGCTGATTGAAGAAGTGGAAAAACTGGGCGGTATGGCAGCAGCCATCGAAACCGGAATTCCCAAAATGCGTATTGAAGAAGCAGCAGCCCGTACTCAGGCACGCATCGACAGTGGCGCTCAGAAAATTATCGGTGTGAATGAATACCGGTTGGAAAAAGAAGATCCCATTGATATTCTGGAAGTGGACAACACGGCCGTTCGCGAACAGCAAATAGCCCGTCTGAAAGAACTTCGTACCAACCGGGATAACGCAGCAGTTCAGAAAGCACTCGATGCAATCACCGAATGCGTGCGTACAGGCGAAGGAAATCTACTGGAGTTGGCTGTGGAAGCAGCTCGTCTGCGTGCATCACTGGGCGAAATTTCAGATGCCTGCGAAAAAATCGTGGGACGTTATAAAGCAACCATTAGAACAATTTCAGGCGTGTATTCATCAGAAACTAAAAATGACAGCGATTTTGAACGTGCATCAGGGCTCACCGAACAATTCGCTAAAAAAGAAGGCCGTCGTCCACGTATCATGATTGCCAAAATGGGTCAGGACGGTCACGACCGCGGCGCAAAAGTAGTAGCAACGGGTTATGCCGATTGCGGGTTTGATGTGGACATGGGGCCGCTATTCCAGACTCCGGCCGAAGCTGCCAAACAGGCTGTGGAAAACGATGTGCACATTTTGGGTGTTTCTTCGCTTGCTGCAGGTCACAAAACGCTTGTTCCGCAGGTAATGGACGAACTGAAAAAACTCGGACGTGAAGATATTATTGTCATTGCTGGCGGTGTAATTCCGGCGCAGGATTATGATTATCTGTACAAAGCAGGTGTTGCAGCCATTTTTGGTCCAGGAACTTCGGTGACAAAAGCTGCTATAGCTATTATGGAAATTTTACTGGAAGAATAAAAACCCTTTTCTAAGCTTCTTAAATGGGTTTAAATCTGTGTGACAAACGATTCTCTATCGTTTGAGAAGAATTGAAACCGAATTTATCTTTTCCTGATAAATTCGGTTTTCTGCCTTTTTGGCAGGTATTTAATATTTGTTTGCTTTGGAATGATTGTTGCATTTCTAATTTAACGTAACGATTAAACGATTTCAAGAATGAATTTAATAAACAATGTTTGCTGAAAAGGCATAACTTTGTAAAAAACAAAAAAAAGAAAGAAAAAATTATGAAAAAACAACTTAAAATAGCCCTTGTGGCACACGATGCACGTAAAGCTGATATGGTTGAATGGGCAGTGTTTAATTCGGATATGCTTTCACAGCACAAATTAATCTGCACCGGAACAACCGGAGGACTTATCCAGCAAGCTTTTGAAGACGAAGGCATTGAAGTGGAAGTGAAGAGAATGAACTCCGGTCCGATGGGTGGCGACGCTGAAATTGCAGCTTTGGTGGTTAATAAACAAATTGATTTCTGTGTGTTTTTAATTGATGACCTCAGCGCCAATCCGCACGAAGCCGACATTCAGATGCTTCTGCGCCAATGCCGAATTCACAACGTACCCATTGCCTGTAACCGCTACAGCGCCGACCTGATGATTACCAGTCCGCTTTGGGACGATGAGGAATACGAACCCAAAGCACCGCAGTACGTACCTTTCAAAAGATAAATAAAAAAAAGAGATCGATTCATGAATGAACTGGTCTCTTTTTTTTTGCGGAAGCGGGGGGATTCGAACCCCCGGTACGGTTACCCGTACGTCAGTTTAGCAAACTGGTGGTTTCAGCCACTCACCCACACTTCCAGGCGTGTTTCTGATTTGAAATTTGCGAGTGCAAATATAGTGAAGGTTTTCCGATTAACAAAACCTTTTGGTGCTAAAAATTAAAAAACTATTTTATAAATTTGTATGTTTATTACAATCAACCGGAATTCAGAAATTTTTAATCAGAAAAAGATACATGTTAAAATCAAAAGTCGCAAAAATACTCATTTTAATTGCTTTGGTTGCCATAATCGGCTTTTCCTATGTAGCATATTTGTTTTTATTGCCCAACGTGAAACTCAGAACAGATAAAAATGAATTTCTGCTTATCAGAGAAAACACCGGTTTCGAAGAGGTACTCCAACAGCTACAGGCAAAAGCCGATGTGAAAAATGTGACCACTTTCAGACAGGCTGCCAAATACCTGCGTTATAAGTATGTAAAATCGGGCAGGTATAAAATTGAGAACGGGATGAACAACCTGACGCTTGTCAGAAATCTCAGGAACGGCACTCAGACTCCCGTAAACCTCACATTTAATAATATACGCACCAAAGAACAGCTTGCAGGACGCCTGGCAAGCCAGTTGATGCCCGATTCGGCCGAAATCCTGGAATTACTCAATGATACTGCTTTTTTGGCCGGGTACAACCTGAATCCCTACACATCGGTATCTGCATTCATCCCCAACACGTATGAAGTGTTTTGGAATATGAGTGCAAAACGCATGTTCGAAAGATTGTACAAGGAATATGACAAGTTCTGGACTGAAGAACGAAAGCGTAAAGCAGAGGCAATTCCTATGACACAGGCTGAAGTCAGTACGCTGGCTTCAATCGTCGATGCAGAAACAAACAGCAAAGCTGAAAAGCCCGTAGTAGCGGGATTGTACATCAACAGGCTGCGTAAAAATATGCCGTTGCAGGCAGATCCTACCGTGATATTTGCCACCGGTGATTTTTCGCTTCGCAGGGTGCTCAATGTACACACACGTATAGAATCGCCATACAATACATACAGGAATACCGGATTACCTCCCGGACCCATCAGAATACCTACTATTTCGGGTCTTGAAGCCGTATTGAACTACGACAGGAATGATTACATTTTCATGTGTGCCAAAGAAACACTGAACGGCGAGCATAATTTTGCAGCTACCTGGTCTCAACATACCGTCAATGCTGCCCGATATCAGAAAGCCCTCAACGAAAGGGGAATACGTTAGTTTAACGAAATATTTTTCTTACAATAAGAGGCTGAATCGTTTGATGATTCAGCCTCTTTTAATGCTCTGTTATTCAATTGATTAAATCCATCGCACGTAGCAGAAATCCTGTCGATGTGGTAGCAAATCATTTTTCGGGAACATGCGGAAGCCGTATTTGTATGCTCCGGCATTGTCCAGTTGATAGCTGATGTTGAATGTGAGCTTTGTACCGTCGGTTTTAACCAGTGTCAGTTCGTCAACACTGCTCAGTTTGCTGTTGTTGTTCTGGTCTGTCTGGATTGCTACCAGTTCAACACCAATGCCTTTCATGTTGTTTTGTTTCACATCCAGGGTGATGTTAATGCTATAATCTTCACCTGCCATCGGATTTTGTACCAGTTTTTCAGGAAGATCCAGTGCAACAACCTCGATGTTGTTCCATCCTTCGGCCATTTTTTCTTTCCAGTCGGCAATTTCTTTGGCAGTCTGGAAATGATTGGCGCTAAGCATGGCTGTTCTTTTGGCCTGTTTCATATAAAAACGGTCAAAATAATCGTCCATCATCCTTTTTGTGGTATAATTTGGTGTTATTTGAGCAATATTGTTTTTGATAAACTGAATCCACTCGGGCGAATATCCTTTTGTGTTTTTTGCAAAATACAATGGAATGATTTCATCTTCGAGTGTATTATAAATGGTAATGGCGTCCAGTTTATCCTGATATTCCTGATTTTCATACGTTCTTTTATCAGTAAGTGCCCAGCCGGCATTCTTTCTGTAACCTTCGTACCACCATCCATCAAGCACCGAGAAGTTCAGCACGCCGTTCATGGATGCTTTTTCGCCCGATGTACCCGAAGCTTCCTGCGGTCGGGTAGGTGTGTTGAGCCAGATATCCACACCAGAAATCAGCCGTTTAGCGAGTCTCATGTCGTAATTTTCGAGGAAAATGATTTTTCCGAGAAACTGCGGCATGCGCGAAATTTCTACAATTCTTTTGATCAATCCCTGTCCGGCACCGTCAGCCGGGTGAGCTTTTCCGGTATAGAGGAACTGAACCGGGTGAATCGGATCGTTCACGATTTTTTCAAGTCTTTCCAGGTCGCTGAATATCAAATGTGCTCGCTTGTATGTGGCAAAGCGGCGTCCGAAGCCGATGATCAGTGAATTGGGATTAATGGCTTCGAGAATGGATACGATTCTGGACGGATCGCCCTGATTTTTCAACCACGTATCGCGGAACTGCATCCGGATGTATTCTACCAGTTTGTTTTTCAGCGATGTACGGATGTTCCAGATTTCCTGATCCGGAACCTGGTAAATCTTTTCCCATATTTTTACGTTCGACTGGTCTTCGTAGAATGCTTTGGTGAAATGCTTTTCATAAAGCGCTTTCCATTCCGATGATGTCCACGAAGGTAAGTGAACGCCGTTGGTCACATAGCTTACATGAGATTCTTCCGGGAAATACCCTTTCCAGATAGGTGCAAACATCTGTTTTGATACTTCGCCGTGAAGCCAGCTTACGCCGTTTACTTCCTGCGATGTGTGACATGCAAACACGCTCATGTTGAATTTTTCGTTGGTGCCGGGATTTGTACGTCCCATGTCAATGAAATCGGCCCAGGATATATTCAGTTTGGCAGGATATTCGCTCATGTATTTACTGAAGAGACTTTCGTCAAAACTATCGTGTCCGGCCGGTACTGGAGTATGAACTGTATAAAGTGAACTGGCACGAACAACTTCGAGCGCCTGTGCGAATGTGAGTTTTTCGTTTTGAATCAAATCAACCAATCGCTGAACATTGATGAGGGCTGCATGACCTTCGTTGCAATGATAGATTTGTTTTTTGATTCCCAGTTTGTTGAGTGCCAGTATGCCGCCTATGCCAAGCATGATTTCCTGTTTCATCCGGTTTTCCCAGTCGCCTCCATACAGTTGGTGAGTGATTGAGCGGTCGTAATCATGATTCTCGTCAATGTCGGTATCAAGCAGATAGAGGGCTATTCTTCCCACCGATACTTTCCAGAGGTGTGCGTAAACCGTGCGGCCCGGATAAGGCACTTCGACAACAAAAGGAAGGTTTTGCTCATCCAACACTTGCTTGATAGGTAAGATGTTGAAGTTTTGCGGTTCGTACATAGAAATTTGTTGCCCGTCGATTGACAATGATTGTTTGAAATAGCCGTATCTGTACAGAAAACCGATGGCAGTCATGTCGATATTGCTGTCGCTGGCTTCTTTCAAGTAGTCGCCAGCGAGTACTCCCAAACCTCCGGAATAAATCTTCAGAATTTCACTTAATCCGTATTCCATGCTGAAATAGGCTATAGAAGGCCGTTTTGTGTCGGTCGGTTCGTTCATGTAGGCGGTAAATTCGTTGTAAACCGAATCTACTTTTTTGGTGAATTCTTCATCTTTACCGAGTGCTACAAGTTTATCGTAGCTCAACAGATTCAGTAGTTGTACCGGATTTGACTCGGCTTCTTTCCATGTTGGCCGGTCTATTTCGCGAAATAGTTTTTTTGCATCACTGTTCCATGCCCACCACATATTTTGGGATAGTTCTTCCAGCTTGTTCAGGCTTTCCGGTAAGTTTGATTTGACAACGATATCTCTCCAGGTCGGTTCGTTTACTTCGTTTGCTTTAAGTTTCATATCTATTGTTGAAATTTTTAATTTATTATTTTTTGTCGTATTATGTTCAAAAATATGCTGTAAAACATATTTTCGACAAAATTAGTATTTATTTTCTTAAAATCTATTGTAAGGATTAAGAAATATCGTGGATTGAATTTCAAACGTTTTCATTTAATTGTCGGAAAATTTTTTATTCTTTTACACTATTGACCGACAAAAATCGAATTTTGCCGGAATTTATTTTTAATTCTCTGTAATTCTATTAGTTACAAAAATTATTTGAAGTTTTCAAAACC
>SAAL01000187.1 GCA_009929445.1 Bacteroidia bacterium | reverse complement strand
AAATGTGGAGAACTTCATCACCATGGTCTACCTGATCGCGGCCCCGATTCATGTCTTAGTGGCTTCATGAATTCCACATTAAACGTCGAAGAACCAATTTTTTGGAGTAACTCCTCTTCACGGCCCGCCCACTCCGCACAGAATTTCCGGGAGCCATCTACCGGTCCTTCCCCAATGCCCCGTGATACTGGATTCCCCGTGAGCCTTTTGTAAATCGCCACATCCCCGGCTTTACATTAGCGGCGACACCCACTACCAGCTCTCCAGCCGCATTGTCGTGGCCTGGAAGCTGGCCCAATGCGACCTGCCCGTGGCCCCGGTCTGCATCGGCTTCACCGGCGAGGTCCTTCGCACGCCCCCTGATCGACCGCGACCACTGGCAACGCCTCGTGGGAGCATACATGCACGTGATCGTGACGTACAATTTTCCAAGCAAATTCATTCGTTGTAGCAAAAAAAGCCACTATGTGCATGCTGATTGAGTCATTGTCGGTTTCTGTTGTGGAAGTTTCACAGTAACTCGCTTTCTTTTTTTGGTTTCAGGGATATTCATATCTAACAAGATTAGGGTTTTTGACACATGCAAAATAATTCATCTGCTGACTACGAAAAGGATAACCTGCCTTTACAGTTTAAGGTATTGAAGTTGGCGTTGCTTATTGATGTGTCTTCCTGCCTGCCGGTTATAGCAATCGCCATACTTTCAAATTCAATGATACTTCTTACTGATATTTTTGATTATTCATACAGCATCATCTTGGGAATTCTCTCTGTTACTATTGTTAACAAGCTCATTAAGGGAAAAATAACGTCTTACGATTATGGTGCCGGAAAACTTGAAAGTATGTGTTCTCTATTAATTTCTGTTTTGGTAGTCCTCGGATTGATCATTACAGCTGGATTATCAATACATCGCATCATTTACCCTCAGGACTTAAATGTAGATTTTGCTATGGTAGGCTTTATAATTAATTTTGTTTCTTTAATAATAAGTATTATCTTGTGGAAAAAAATTTATAAAATTGCTTTAGTGTCAAATTCGCCAATAATGCACTCTCAATGGAGGCTTCATCGTGCAAATGCAATTGCAAATATATTTGTATTTGTTTCATTGCTTGCAGCCGTGTTTTTACGAAATTTTGAATGGGGATTTATTATAGACCCGGCATGTGCGATATTGTTAATTTTTGCTGCAGGCTATGCATTTATAGATCTGATCAAAGAAAGTATGCATGACCTCTTGGACAAAACCCTTGACGAAGATCTGCAGATGAAAGTTCTCAGAAGATTAAGTGAGTACTTCGACTGGTATGATTCTTTTCACGGTGTAAAATCCAGAAAGTCAGGCAAGAAGATAATAATTGACATTACGCTTGGCTTCACACCTGACAAAACAGCGGGAGATATCTTTGACCTTTCTGGACGGATAATAGAAAAACTGGAAAACGACATTCCCGACAGCGAAGTGCAGATTATCCCACGAATATACAAGGAATTTAGTGAGACAAATATTGCAAAGAATTCTTTAAAAAAAATACAGATTCAACCGATTACAGAACAAAACATTCCAGACTCAATGGAGTTGGTTAAAAAATTCTTACCTACAGACAATTATGAACTAATACTAAAGGTGCTGAAAGAATGCTGTATGCTAGGCACTAACAAAAATGAACTTTTGGAAGAGAATATAACGCATCCCCGCTATTGGGTAGCTTTAAACGGCGGCAAGGTAATAGGGTTCTCAGGATATTATTTCGATCCAAATGAGGCCGATGCTGTGTGGGCCGGATGGGCTGCAGTAGACCGGAATTTTGGCATGCTTTCGGCCAAAGCCGCTAATGGCCTAATTGCAAAAGTAGCTTACGAAGCCAGGAAAACCGGAAGAAAGTATATAAGATTATTTACTTGTGATTTACCTGAAGAGATCATGGCAAATAAAATATATGATAAGCTTGGTTTTACAGTTTGTAAAAAAAGGATTGACTGGAATGGAGTTGAGATACTTCACAAACAAGCTCTAACAGAATCTGTCTATGATAAATTTGAAAAGAATCGTTAAAGGCAATGAGTTTGACGCAAGAGACGAGGGCAGGTCTTGAATCTTGGACTATTTCGATCTATCCAGTCGATCCTGGAAAACTGCTGAAGCGCCACGTCAGACACCGGCCTGCACATGCTGAACATTGAGTCGAAGTACGTGCCCAAAGAATTAGATGCACAAATTACACGGCATCAGGCTCACCATTTGAAAGCAATGGCTTGAGACTCAACAGTCTCAAACCATTTTCCAAAACCCGCCGTAAAGTACGCGGAATATTCAACTTTCTCGCGCCCCCAGCGTCTTAAAGTAGTAATCCCCCAGGGCCTCGTGCAGCGCGTTGGCGGCCAGCCGGGTGCAGTGGCGGTCTTCTTCGGGCATGCAGTTTGGTCCGCCCAAGGCTTCCATTATGGTGTCGCCCGTGATGGCAGTCAGCTCTTCGCAGGTCTTGTTCACTGCCAGTTCCGCGGCCATGGACCCGCTGATCTGGCTGGAACCGCAGCCGTCGGTGCCGAATCCCGCGTCAAGGACCAGATCGTTTTCGATGTGCAGAAAGATGCGGATGGTATCGCCACACGTGCCGGTGGATGCGCCCTCGTACTCGGCCTTGGCCGGCCGGCCGCGATACGGCTTGTTGCGCCAGCGTTCAAACCCGGCCTGACCGTAGGCCTGACGTGCTTCATCAAAAATCTTGTCCTGAAGTTCATTCACGATG
>SAAL01000087.1 GCA_009929445.1 Bacteroidia bacterium | reverse complement strand
AGCTGGAGGGCTTGTCAAGGGTGGCGAAGCCACTTGGCTTGCCCTTGACAAGTACGGAAGCTGAAGCTAAATTTGCTTGGGGTCAGAAAAAGAAAAATATACAAACGAGACTAACTTTTGTCTCAAATCTTTTAGTTAAAACTGTCCAAAAAATAGGGGGTCAAACCAAAACAAGTTCGACAAAATTGAATTAAAAATTATTTTGATTATTTTTTTTCAAACGACTTGTTTATAGAGTAGTGATTTTTATCTTTGCATTCTTTCTTTTTTCGTTGTAATGTGTGACTAAAGCACGATTAACTCAACTTTACACATGTAGAATTTCATTTACCCATGAAAGAAAATTACGTATGGGCTACAAATCAGAGGGTGATTGCAATTATTTCCCTAATTGTATTGCATGTTTCAGGGCCTGTTTTGAGCAAATATGCTACTGTAACCGACGGCGAATGGCTTAGAGCAAATATTTTTGATAGTATTGTGCGGTTTTGTGTACCTGTCTTTTAAATGTTGACAGGGGCGCTGATCTTATCCAGAACCTACGCATTACCCGATTTTTTCAAAAAACGTTTTTTGCGTATAATTTGCATACATAAAAAAAAGAGAATGATACAAAACATAGAAAAAGTAATACGAACGCGTAAATCGATACGGACATACGACGGTACAGCTATAGAACCGGAGACAAAGCAACAGATAATCAGCTACATGCAGTCGTGCAATGAGGGGATATTTGGCAACAGGGTGGATTTCTACTGGATAGATGGAAGTGCCGGTGAATACAAAGATGTAAAACTCGGAACGTATGGCATTATCAACGGTACGAAGAGTTTTATCATCGGTAAGGTAAAAGAAGGGGAGAGAAACATGGAAGATTTCGGGTTTTGCATGGAAAAAGTGATTTTGTACTGCACGCAACTGAACATCGGAACCTGCTGGATGGGAGGTACGTACAAAAAAACGGACTTTGCATCTGCTGTTGGTTTACAGGACGATGAAATTATTCCTGCCATCACGCCCGTTGGCTATTTTGGAACTAAAAGACGAACCATTGATAAAATGATCAGAAGCATTGCCGGCTCTGAACAACGCAAAGCCTTCGACGAAATGTTTTTTTCTGAAAGTTTTTCGCAGCCGCTTGCCGAAAAACAACGGTCGGCATACGGTTATTTTCTCGAAATGGTCAGGTTGGCTCCTTCAGCTTCCAATAAGCAGCCCTGGAGAATCGTGTTGATGAATAATGTGTTTCATTTTTATCTGAAACGCACCCCGAATTACAACAACAACAAATTCCTGCCGTCCGATTTACAGCGGGTAGATATGGGTATAGCTATGTCGCATTTTGACCTGGCATTATCCGAAAAGAACGTAAAACACCAATGGATAACAGTAGATCCGGGCCTAGCAACCGATGAGATGACGGAATATTGCTTCGGGTGTGAGGTGGAACTGCCCTAAATCCCCGGAAGGGGATTTGAAGACAGTCCGAATGGTTTTTCCTCTCCCATTAGGGGGGTGGGAGTATTTCTAGTACATTATTATATAAGTCGTCTTGACTTTTTATAATGTCGCCTCTACGAGGCTTTAATTAGCAACGCAAATAATATTCTACCATAATTCCGCCTCTACGAGGCTACATTTTCAGCAACAGAGCGACATTATCGCTTTACAAAAAAGTCAGGACGAACTAATATTATGATAAAAACAGCACGAGCCTTATTTCATCCCGAGCAATTTCAGGGATGGGGAAAAACCAGCCGGTATTTTGAGGGCTGGTATTACAAAGTGGTGAATGCCGCCGAAACGGAAGCATTCGCCTTTATTCCGGGCTTTGCCATGGATGAGCACGGAGAGCAACACGCCTTCGTACAGGTGCTGGATGGTAAAAGGCGAACCGCTGAATACCATACCTTCGAAGCATCCGATTTTCGGCCTCAAACCGGGAAATTCGAAATTCATCTGGGCGGCAACTTCTTCTCAGGCCATGAACTTCAACTCGATTTACCCGAAGCAACAGGCACATTAAAGTTTTCGAAACTCACACCCTGGCCAAATCCGTGGTATTCGCCCGGCATTATGGGTCCTTATACGTTTGTGCCTTTTATGGAATGTTATCATGGTATTTTGAGCATGGATCATGTGATAAGCGGTGCGTTGACCATTCATGGAAAAACCATCGATTTTACCGGCGGACGCGGATACATGGAAAAAGACTGGGGGCGCTCGTTTCCGGAAGGATACTTCTGGATGCAGACCAACCATTTCAGTCAGCCGGGAATTTCACTGAAAGCATCGGTGGCCAAAATTCCGTGGATGGGCAGTTCATTTACCGGGTTTATTGCCGGTGTCTGGCTGCACGACAGATTGATACAATTCACTACCTACAACGGCACAAAATTACTAAAATCGGTTGCCGATAGCCAAAAAGTGGAGTTGATAATGAGCAATAAGCATTACCGGCTCGAAATTCTTGCACATCGGGAAGCGGTCACTCAGCTCGCTTCGCCCATTTCGGGATTTATGACCGGAAGAATAGAAGAAAGTATGACATCCGGGATTGACGTTTTCCTTTTCGACAAAAAATCCAACTCCACTATCCTGAATGATACCGGCCGGAATGCAGGATTAGAAGTTGCCGGAAAAATAAATGAGATTATGACTGAAGCTGCTCCCTCTTGAAAGTATTGCCTGTTATTTTAGTTCCGCTTCCAGGCTAGCGATTCACTTTTTCCGCTACCTCTTTATAGGTTATCTGTTCGTTTACTGGTATCCGGAAACTTTCTATATCAATCGGTTTTTTCGAAATTTCGATTTTCTTCTTGCCGGCGCTGATCATACAATGTTTGGTTTTCAACCCTCACTATATTTTGCTCAGGTTTTCCTTCAGCACTGGTTCTATGAACTGATGAACCTGGGCTATCTTTTTTTTTACCATTTTGATTTACACCTGTCTTTATTTCTGTTTTTGTTGATAAGAAACAGTTTTATAAATATATCTGTGAAAAATAACAACTAAATTCTGCATTTTTGTCAACAAAAAAAAATGAATGAGTTGACAATCTGTTAATATGTACTATTTTTGCATTTAATTTTTTAAAAGAAATAATATCATTCATGGCAAAGAATAAGAAAAAACCACAACCACAGTTATTGAGTCCGGAAAATTACATCCGACAGAAAGCCCGCAATCTGTCCATTTACGAATGCCTTATCAATGACGATTGGAAGAAAATGGGTTCGGCAAATGTTGTAATAGCACGAATTCATACCAACGGTAATCTCACTGTAGGAGCTTATCTGGTCGATTTGTTGTGTATGGGAGTAAAAGATACAGTTTACCAGTTTAATATTTCTCAGGAGGACTACAGAGAGTTTCTTGATATGATGACCGCAGACATGGAAATGCAGAAAGTAGAGTACAGCCTGGTTCATAATGTAATTTTTGCCGCCAACGAATTTGCGGCTGAGTTTGGTTTCAAACCTCCCAAAGATTTCACATCTGTAGCACGATACCTGCTCGAAGAAGATACCGACGACATTGAACTGATCGAAATTGAATGCGGACAGGAAGGAAAACCGATGTTTATTCAAACCGATTTTTATACCGAAGCCGAGTCAAAAAGGATAATCAATCACCTGGAAAAAACAGTGGGAAAAGGAAATTACAGCGTGATAATTGGCGAGGATGGGGATGAAATGGATGATGAAGATGATGAAGATGATGAAACAAAAGATAGTGAGTCGGAAGAATACCGGAAGTTGGTTGACGAATACGATACGATGGAATACGATGACAAGGTACAATTATTCAGAGAATTAACCGCTAAGAATATAAACGACATACCCGACGATGATAAAATCCGTCTGAATGCACTCACAGAAAGTCTTTATTCTGCTATTTGCGATGAAGACGAGGTGGAAAAGCTCTGTAAAAGCTGGAAAGCAGAATTGGAAATACCGCTTGACGACGAGGAATATACCGCAGAATTGCTGGGCCGGGAGCCCGAAAGAATTATTACCGATGAAGAAGAGATTGAACTGGATGAATTATACATGCTGATAAATGATAAACCTAAGAAAGTGGAAAAATACCTGAAGCAGTTGAGAATGAAATGGGGCAACATTCCATATCTGAAGTATCAGGAATTGAAATACCTCGAGATACACCGGTTAAAAGAATATAAGAAGAAACTAAATGAGTATTACGCAGAGTTTAGCGATTATCCGTTGCTGAAAATAGAAGCACATAAAAATGAGTTACTAATGAATTCAATGGCAGGTGAAGTGAGATTATTAGAGTTTGAGGAAGTTTTTCAGGAAAGAAAATCCATCACGGAACTTGAAATGTTTGAATTTCAGATGCTGAAAATCTTTACGTTGTTAGCACGCGGAAATATGATCGAATATCAAGCAGTGCAAACGATACTTGATAATTTGGAAATAAACGATGAGTATTACACCTATCTGAGCGCCATATTGACTATAGCACGTATAAATACAGTGAAGGAATATCTGGGCTGAAATTCACTGGTTTTCAACGAAAAGATTAAATAATCCCGGGATTCGGGAAAATATATCACATATTTTAAGTGGTGATTACTTTTATTTCAATATTTCTTAAAGATTTTATTTGAAATCAAAATTAAAAGATTACCTTTGAGCCCGAAAGAAAAATGTATTAATTCGTCTGACTGTTATCACTTCTAATTTTCTTAATCAGAATCTGTTAAGCCTGCGTAATGATACATCTCTTTAATCAAATATTTATTTTTAAATTTTTTTATTTTTATGAACATTTACGTAGGTAACTTAAGTTACAAAGTTAGAGAAAATGACCTCAAAGAGGTAATGGAAGAGTATGGTCAGGTTGATTCCTGCAAACTTATTACAGACCGCGACACCCGCAAATCGAAAGGTTTTGCGTTTGTTGAAATGGCTGACGACGAAGCAGCTAAAAAAGCAATTGCCGAACTGAACGGTGCTGAGCTTGATGGTCGTACTATGGTTGTAAAGGAAGCAACTCCAAGAAGCTAATTCAGCCTCTTCAGCAATAAAAAGAACTTCTGTTGTCCGCAAGACTTCAGAAGTTTTTTTGTTTTAAAATGAGCTTGAACGCGACATTTGGTGCTCTCCCGTTGTTTTTTGGTCATTTAAAATGGCTGTTTAGAAAAAAGGTTTATCATTTTTAAAAGTCGTTTTTAGTTTACCATCTGTCTTTTTTTACTATTTTTGGAGAATATTTCAACTTTTATGCATTCCGATACCGAAATATTAATTCAATCACTTAAAAATAATTCTATCAGAGCTTTTGATGCGCTGTATCAAATTTACAGTGCCAGACTTTATCATTTCGTTATGAAGATTTCAAACCGCGATAGTTATATTTCGGAAGAAATCGTGCAGCGCGTTTTCATAAAAATATGGGAGGAAAGAAACGGGCTCGATTCTCAAAAATCATTCAACTCATACATTTGCACCATAGCCAAAAATATGCTGATGAATGAATATAAACATCAAATGGTGGAGTATATTTATAACGATTTTGTCCTTAAAAGTAATCAGGAAGAGAGCAACGAAGCCGAAGATAAAATTGAATACACATTTCTGATGAAGTACCTGGATACGCTGACAGAAAAACTGTCGCCTGCCCGTAAAGAGGTTTACATCATGAGTCGCTTTGATAAACTCACCGTGAGAGAAATAGCCGGCAAGACCGGAAAATCCGAAAAAACGATTGAAAAGCAACTATCACAGGCAAACGAATTTATTCGTGAGCAGTTACTCAAACATTACGATAAAATATTCTGTCTTTTGTTTTTTTCATACCTGGCATAACACCCACATACCAGTTTATTCATCCTCCGGTATTTTTCCTGCTTTCAAAAAATAAATTCACACTCAACAAAATATACCGAATGGCACATTTTACTATGCTGGTTTTTCTTTTAATGTCATACAGAAATTGCATTTTAACAGTTTCAATATCTCATACTCAACGGAACCCGGGTTTTTAATTAAAAAAACAACACAGGAATGGGGGTGTTTTTCTCTTTTAATTGTATAGTATATAAACAAACAAAAATTATGGACCAACAAATAACCGGATTGTTCAAGAAGTTTCTTTCGAAAACAGCGACAGCTGATGAACAGAAAGCACTGAATGACTGGATAGCCTCCAACGAAGAGCTACAGGATTGGATCGAAAATCAACTGGATAATTCTACGGAGGATATCGATGCAAGTACGCAGTCAGCCATTCTTGAAAAGATTCACGAAAAAATAGGTGTACAAAACAAACCAACATTTGTGCTCCCCGGCTGGGTGAAAGCAGTAGCTGCCGTCGCATTGATACTGTTGATGGTAGGCAATGCTGTGTTGTATGTCAGAAGCAATCAGCAAACCGAAACCCGGTATGCCGAAATCGGTGCTTTGCGGGGACAAAAAGCAAGTTTAACCCTGCCCGATGGCACAAAAGTAACCCTAAACTCCGAATCAACTCTGAAATACAGTACCGATTATAATCAGTCGGAAAGAATAGTACAACTCGAAGGTGAAGCTTTTTTCGAAGTGGCCAAAAATCAGAAAATCCCCTTTGTAGTCAAAGCCGGTAAACTTGCCATAGAAGCCAAAGGAACAGCTTTCAACGTAAAAGCCTATCCGGAAGAAAAATACATATCCACCACACTTACCGAGGGTATAGTAGAAGTAAAAACTCCCGGAGAACTGATAGCGATGCGTCCGAACGAAAGGGTGGAATACGACAAATCCGGCAATAAACTGAAGAAACTCACACTAACTGATGCTACAGGCTCCATCGGCTGGCTACATGACGAACTAAGCTTCGAGAATGCTACTCTCGAAGAAGTGGTGGCAAGTTTCTCACGAATTTACAACGTGGATATTCGCTTTGCTTCCGAGTCAATCAAAGAGCAGCGTTTTACCGGAAAGATCAACAACAATAGTCTGCTCTCCGTGTTGAGAATTATCTCACTCACATCGCCCATTCGCTTCGAGCAGAAAGATTCGGTAGTCATACTGTATGATGTGCCTTCGGAGAATAAATTGTTTCAACAGAACAACAAACAAAAACTAAACTAATATTATTACTATCACGCAAATTAATGAACATGAAGAATCAAAAATCACAATTGCAACAAATGATGAGTAAAATTACACAAAAGCACTTGTTTCTGCTTACTTTGCTTTTCTTCTCGCTTACCCTTCAGGCCCAGATTACAGTCAGGGCTGAAAACGAAACCTTACGTACGGTGATGAAGAAAATCGAAAGTCAAACGGACTTTACCTTTTTCTACAACGAAGCGTTGAGAGACCTGGGAAAGAAAGTGACATGCAACGTAACGAATTCCGGAATTGAAAATGTATTAAACCAACTGCTGAAGGACACCAATTTAGCCTATTCCATTCAGGGCAAAACGATAGCCATCACTGTAAAGGAAAAAATTTCGCCTATAGCGGATGCCACTGCTCCTCAGTCGGCAGCTACCGATAAAGGCAGACGTGTGACCGGCGTGGTCAAAGACGGAAAAGGTGAAACGCTTATTGGAGTGACGGTAACGGTAAAAGGCACCTCCAACCGTGCGGCAACAAATATCGACGGTGAATTTGAATTGCAGAATGTACCTTCTGATGCAGTACTGGATTTCACTTACGTAGGTATGAAATCACAGTCGGTACCTTTGGCCGGAAAAACGGCAATTTCGGTAGTGATGGCCGACGATACAAAACTCCTCGATGAAGTGGTGGTTACGGCCATGGGTATCGAACGTAAATCGAAATCGCTCACCTATGCTACTCAAAAGATGGACAACGATGAACTCATGCGGGTGCAGGATGCCAACTTCATCAACTCGCTGCAGGGCAAAGCAGCCGGTCTGAGTATTACTCCGAATGCCGGTGGAGCAGGCGGTTCGTCCAAAATATTATTACGTGGTAATAAGTCCGTTCTGGGCAATAACACACCCCTGATAGTGGTTGACGGTGTGCCAATGAGCAATCCGGTAAAAGGGCAACAGGGAATTCAGGGCGGTTTGTCCATGGGATATAACTTCACGACTGAAGGTTCGGATGCCCTCTCATCCATCAATCCCGACGACATAGAAAATATAAACATCCTGAAAGGTGCAAATGCCGCTGCATTATACGGTAGTGCAGCATCCAACGGCGTACTGATGATTACCACCAAAAAAGGACAGGATGGAAAACTTACCGTTGGGGTGACTTCAAATGCTACCTTTGAAAATCCGCTGCTGCTCCCTCAGCTCCAAAACATCTACGGGGCTGATGTGAATACATTTGCCGGAACTGTGGCCGGTGAAAGCTGGGGAAAGAAAATGGCAGATATGACTGCTGAAGAAATGGCTGTAAAACACCTCACCAATTCCCCTCAAAACTTCATTGAAGATTTTTTCAAAACAGGAACCACATTCAACAATTCGGTATCAATAAGCGGAGGCTCAAAGAATGTTCGCTCTTACTTCTCATACGGAAATACCAACTCGGGAGGAATGATTGAAAATAACAAATTCAACCGCCATACTTTGTCATTCCGACAGAATTACTCCCTTTTCAACGAGGTGTTGAAAATTGATGCATCCATCAACTACGTGAATCAATCGACCAAAAATCGTCCCGGTGGCGGTATTTCGCTGAATCCGCTTTTCAACCTCTACACAGCTCCGCGTAATGTGGATATGAATTATTATCGAAATAATTATAAAATAGATGAAGGTACCTGGATGTCAAACAAGTACGATTATTATCAGCTTTCCAACAGAACATATATCTGGGCATCCGGACAAACAGAGTTGAAAGGTCCGAAACAAAACTGGGTTTACACTTCGGCCGATCAGAATAATCCATACTGGCTCACTAACATGATAAATCGTTCTGACAATCAGAATCGTGTGTATGGATATCTTTCCGGAAATGTCAGACTGATGGATGGTCTTAATGCGCAGGCACGTTTCAGCATTGACCGTTCCAATTCAACGGCTAAGACCGAAACTTCAGCCACCACTCAGTTTCCTTCGGCAATGCTCGATTTCGGTGAATTCCGCCAGAGTATCAGCAATACCAATGAATTCTACCTGGACTGGATGCTGAACTACAACAAGGAATTCGGTAAAGTAGCTGTGTCGGCTTCGGCAGGTTATACTGCACATCAGATTACCGGTGATAGTCAGTCGCTCCTCGTAGGCAGAGCTACCGTTGAAGATCCGCTGAGACGTCAGATACCTACGGCAGTCAATATATTCGATCCGCGTGCAGGTATCACAGGCGGTCGTGACTATGGTAAATTCATCAACTGGGACGAAGGTCTTTTCTTCACCGGTCAGATAGGTTACAACGATTATCTGTTCCTGGAGGGAAGTTACCGTCAGGACTGGTATAGGGCTTTCAAGCAATTCTCGGTATCGCGCGGTACTCCCGATAATTACGGATATTTTTCGCTTGGAGTTAATGCACTGTTGCATGATATCGTTGAATTACCGAAATTCTGGGACTACCTGAAACTTCGTACTTCCTATAGTGAAGTGGGTAATTCCATACCGAACGTGATGTTTTCATCGGTGGGTGTGAACCTGCTCACGGGTGCATCCACTCCGTCGCCCTATGCCTACTTCGAAAATCCGGTTCCCGAAAAAACAAAATCGCTCGAAGCCGGATTTGATGTTGCATTTTTCAAAAATTCACTTATGTGGGATGTAACTTTGTATCACTCCACCATGAACAACAACTACCTGCTGGTAGGAACTTCAGGTAAACAAAAGCCGGTAAATTCCGGTGTTATACGCAATATGGGTGTGGAAACCACGCTAACTTATGCGATGAATCTGACCAAAGATCTTCTCTGGAAAACCGGTGTAAACTTTGCCTACAACAACAATAAAATTCTGAAAACCTACAAGGATAAAAACGGCAACGAAAGCCTGATTGAACAACAGATAGGTTTCGGAGGTAAAGTTCAGATCAAATATCGCGAAGGTGGAAGCTACGGCGATTTATACGTGACTGATTTTGCCCGCGATGAAAATGGAAAAATAAAACTCTCCAACGAAGGAAAACCGGGCTTGAGCAGCGAAAAATTCGGAGTATTCATGGGCAATATGAATGCGCCTTATCAACTCGGATGGAATAATACTTTTACTTACAAAGGATTCTCGCTCTATTTCCTGGCCGATGGCAGAATAGGAGGCAAAGTCATATCCTTTACCCAGGCATTCCTGGATTTCGAGGGACTTTCCATGCGCAGCGGCGAAGCCCGTCAGGCGTATGAAGCGAATAAAAACAGTCTGACATACAGATACAGCGATTCACAGGGAACGGAGCACACAGTACCCGGCATGCTCATGCCCGACGGGCAGCTGACCTCCATCGAGTCGTATTACAAAGGTATCGGCGGCGATGTGAACGCCACTCAGTATGTGTATGATGCTACCAACTTCCGTCTGCGCGAAGTATCGTTGGGCTACACCTTCCGAAATGTGTTTGGTCCATCCAAAAATCTTTCGCTCTCGATGGTAGGCCGTAATCTTTTCTTCCTGTTCAACGAGGCACCTGTGGATCCCGACACTTCATTGTCAACACAAAACAGCCTAGGCGGAGTAGATGTATTCAATATGCCATCTTCCCGTTCGTTGGGTGTGGCACTTTCAGTAACATTTTAATTCACACAGAAAAATTTCCAAATAAAAATGAAACGTACAATCATAAATTTATCAATAGCATTTTTATCTGCTATCGTATTGACTTCCTGTCTGTTCAGTGAAGATTTCGTAGGCTCTGAATTTACGGTGGGAACTATTGAAGGCGAAACCGCCGTGCACCTTGGCAAAGCTGATAATATTGATTACCGGCGTGAAATTACCGAAGCAGGTCTCATAAGCGCACTCGAAACTATGGATAAGACCAAACTGCTTGGTCAGATGCTTTCTGCGCAATACGCATTGCGTGGCGGAAAAAACGGTTCAACACCCGGCCCGCATGCTTACCAGTATCAATACAGTCTGCAAATTGACAATTATGCCGGATACCTGTGCCTGCCTCAGGATTTTGGAGGACGTATGCGCTCTACGTACTACAACAGTCAGGACTTCAACGGTGGTGCTATGGGATCTTTCATGCAAGTGAAAAATTTCATTGTTCCGGTACTCAATCATCCTCAAATTGATTCAATTCCTGAAATAAAAGCTGTATCGCTGTTGATGTACAATCTTGCCGCTCAGGAAGTCGCTGATATTTCCGGACCATTCCCCTATATCAACTACAAAGAAAACCGGCAAGATCATCCGTTTGTTTACAATCCACTGGATACAATCTACGCCACCATTGTTAATAACATTGATACCGTTGTGGCATGTCTGAAGAACTACCAAAATCGTCCGATATGGTATCAAACACAGGTTGATGGTATTCTCATGAAATACGATAGAGTTTCACCTGCAACTGGTGATAAAATAGAAAACTGGATCCGGTTTGCTAATTCGCTGAAACTCCGTATGGCCATGAATATAGTAAAGGTTGAACCAGATTTGGCAAAAAAATGGGCTGAACAATCCGTTCAATCAGGCGTAATTGAATCTGCTGCTCAGCAATTTCTGTTAAGTCCTCAGGTACTTGGTTTTTCGCATCCGCTCATCGAAATTTCCAACAGCTGGAACGACACCCGACTGAATGCATCCTTTGAAACTATTCTGAAAGCCTATAATCACCCTTTGCTTGGATTTATGTTTACCAAAAACTCGGATCCGATTATTAACAAAGATAATCCCTCCAAAATTTATCCGGCAGAAAGCGGATACGTAGGTTTACGTTCGGGCATAAGAATGCTATCCGGGCAGGCATACAATGTGAACTTCCGTACTGCATATTCCCGTATTTCAGATGCAATATTGGAAATGCCGCTGTTTCTGATAAAACTGTCGGAAGTACAGTTCCTGCGTGCCGAAGGTGCTCTGCGTGGCTGGAATATGGGAGGAAGTGCTGAAAATTTCTATAATACGGCGATAGAGAATGCCTACAGCGATACAGAACTGAAACTTTTCGACGAAAACTGGGAACCTGTATATTTCGAACAAACCATCTACAAATCGGCACTGGCTGAATATTTGAAAACTGAGACTGCACGTGATATTGATTACGTAGATCCTTACAGCGATGAATATTCGATAAAAAGCAAAATAAAAGTGGGTGTTAAATGGAGCAACACGGACGATAACGAAACCAAACTGGAAAAAATAATTACTCAGAAATACATTGCCGGTTTTCCGAATTCATTCGTTGCCTGGGGCGATTTGCGCCGTACCGGATATCCGAAGATTTTCCCCGTGGTGTATGACGATGGCGATGGTTCAATACCTGCCGGAGATATCATTCGTCGGATACCTTTTTCAGGTACTACTCAGGAAGCTACCCGCAACGATATTGCCAGTACAGGCCTTAGAGCACTGGGTGGTAACGACAAACAAGGTACAAGACTCTGGTGGGATGTACAAGGTACTAATTTTTAACAGTAAATTCCTGTCAATTATACAGAAACGAAGTAACAACACAACTAATAATTCATTAAATTAACTAACACAAATGACTATGACTAACAAATTTTTTACAAGTCTGATAGTAGCTCTGCTGCTATGTTTGGGAGGTATGTCTGTAAAGGCACAAATGTCGCCTACGGCCTCTAAAGATATCTATGACTGGACACCTTACGAGGATGTCAAAATGTTGAATTTATTCTATGATGTGCTCAAGCAGGGCAGAAACTATCCGACACAAGAAGAAATCAGAAATGCTTTTGGTTTCGATATGGAATTTTCTCGCTCTCACGTGCGCCCAAAAGCTGTGATGTACAATCAGGCCAAGCAGGTAAATCCGGCCATCAATCCGAAACGTAAAATCTGGATGAACATTCCGGGTGGTATCGGCAAAGGTAACGGTGGTTATCCATCGGCGTTATTCAACAACGATGTATATTCCATGTGGCAATACACACACCTCTTCGGCTCCTGGAATCATGGGTTTTTTCAGGCACCGGGCTCATGGGCAGATGCTGCACACAAACACGGTACGGATATTTTTAGCGGTATCAAGTTCTTCGAAAGCTGGACACCGGGAAGTGGCGATGCTACTTATGCAGCGCTGATTTCTGAGAAAGAGGGTGATAAATACAAATATGCAGAACCACTCATTAATATCCTGATGTACATGGGCTTGGACGGTATCAACTACAACTGGGAAGACAATAGCTACAGCAATGCAGATGTAATTGCTTTTCATAAAGAACTATATCGGATAGCTAAGGAAAAGGGATTCAATAATTTCCATATCGGAATCTACACTCAGATTTCAGGTCTGACTGACACAAACAAAGAATCACTTTACTATGGTCATGATCCGTCTGACAAAACTATGGACCTGATGTTGAACTATTCAGCCGGTAATTTTGCATGGTCCAGTACAGCTACTTCATTAGCTGCAGCTAAGAGTGTAAACCCGGACAATTTAAGTGTGTATCAGGGTGTTTGGATTGTTACTATGGATCGCTCCTGGACATCCATGAATACCGATGCCAGAAAAGAGATGAACCTTTGTCTCTGGGGAGAACACGGTCAGAGTCGTTTTATGAGCTACAACAACGGTACCGATGCATTCAATATTCAGGAAAATTACCAGAAATTACTGGAACGTGGTTTTTCAGGCGGAAATCGTAATCCGGCTAAACTGCCCACACTGGCTAACACCAATAATAATTGGGAATTGTCAGGAACAAAAGAACCGTTATCCAGTTTTGGTGGTTTGGCATATTTTGTAGCCGAACGACCCACTGTACAGGGAAAACTCCCGTTTTATACCAACTTCCAGCTCGGTAACGGCGAACGTTACAACTACAAGGGTAAAAAAACCTTTGGCAACTGGTATAATATGGGTGCTCAGGATTATCAGCCAACTTACCGCTGGCTGGTGTACGAAGCCAATACTAAAACTGTAAGCACAGCTATCCAGCCGGGCTATACACATCGTGATGCTTATACGGGTGGTTCTACCCTCGAACTGAAAGGTAATGCAACAACTACCGGAACAGACATCGTGCTTTACCGCACCGATCTGGAAATAAGTGCTGCCAATCCAAAAGTCACAGTAGCTGTGAAATCATACAAAGAAGGTACTAATCCTAC
>SAAL01000186.1 GCA_009929445.1 Bacteroidia bacterium | reverse complement strand
TACCGAAATTTGGAAACATCGGAACTACTCGATGCGCTGCAATAACATTAGTGACAAGCCCCTCCTTTACAATAAAAGGAAGTTTATTCTTTTCTTCTATGGGAACGCCGTTAAAACGCTCGGATGAAAAATGATATGGAATATCAAATTTATTAGTAACATATACAAATGAAGGTGATCTATAAATAGAATAACATAAGTTATTTGTTTTTATTTTTCTTAATTTTTTAAATAATTGAATTATAAAATCTGATTTAACATCTTCCTCGTTGATACCAAAATAATCCGTGTCATCCAATGATATATAATTAGTATTCAAAAAGAAATAACAATTTGATATTATAGTGTTTGGAGTTGGAGAATTCCTTAAAATATATCTGAAATCACAGCACCATGCAAATGGATTGCGAGAAGGTGTGGATAATACGTCAACCATTCGATAGGTTCCTTGCTCCTGTGGGGCTCCGTTGTTCAAAAGATAATCTCCTCCCATAAAAGCCAGCCAAATAAAGCCAGCCTCATCTCTAAAACTGTGAGGGATTTGTCCACTAGAGACGACTCCAACACAATTACTCGCCGTGTTTAATATCGTATTCCCTTCTCTATCAACATATTTGTCAGACTGCGAGATATTGAATATATTAGTTCCGTCACAAAATAAATAATTTGTTGATCGTATGTCCATTTCCTTATCGTATTCATGGAACTCCATTTGCCAACGTGTTTTGCCATCGCTGGAAAACGAAAAAGGCAAAGAGCCTTCTTGGCTAAACGTATTGGAACTTGTTCTTATGTGGCTATTCACTATTCCCTCTGCCAAATAAAGCGGGGTATACCAGCCGCCTTGGGGTTCCGGACCTTCGGGAGTGCCGGAAGGATGGGGGTCATCCCCCATTCTGATACCGGTATATCTGATAAAGGTCTTCCCGGTACCGAGATCGGTCATATTACTTAACAGCTGGCTATTGGTAAGAATCTGAACGCTCTTACCATGAGTGTCGGTGATTTCTGCCTCTACCTTCTGTTTAGTCGTTTGATTTGTTTGAGCGATGCTCCAAATGCTTAAAACTGAAAGCACCAGAGCTGTGTATAATAACTTTTTTGTGTGATTCATGATATTCATCCTTGTTTGCGCCACCGTCTTATTACAAAAAAGCCGAGTGGGGCAAGTATTACCATTGTAAGCAGGCCTCTGCTCACATAGTAGGTTCTATTTCTGGGGGATTTTTGAAGACGAGGTATTAGCCTCTGACCCATCCCTATTTCTTGCAATCGTTCGCTATGCTTATCCAATTCCCAATTGTTTGTAGACTCATAGACAGCTGAATTCCAGAAGCCCTCCTTTGTTCGCTTCATGAAGCGAAAATCGTGTATTGTAAACTTACCCTCTATCTGAGGAACCAAAAAATATTCTCCCGGAGCCACTATTATATTGGTCACCTGGCCAATAAATCTGTTGCCGTCGGAATCGTCCTGGCGAATCAAAATATCGGGGCGGGACGAGGTAGAGAAAAGGACGGGCACTTTTAGAGTTCCAATCTGTTTACTCTCAATCAGCGAATAACTCCCTCTCAAGAAAAGCTCCGCCGGTATTTTTTGCATTATTTCCAAACGCTGTTGTAACCATTTGAACGTACTCTCGCCTTGGGGTTCTTTAATTTTTTGATATGCAACAGTATCTCCCTTTATCAAATTGGTATTCACGATAAAAGAACCTTCCCGCAAAAGTGGAAATGAGGATTCGACCTCATTCTTATAAAAGAAATCGGTACACCAGGCGAAAGGATTATTTATGGGATCAAATTCCAGCAGGTTGGGGATATCGTTCGTCGTTTCCAGATAGTGTCCTCCCGCAAAGGCCAGCCACAATATTCCAAATCTGTTGTAAGTTGTCGGGAAAGAACCACTATATACTTCGGCAAGCGGCGTAACTGAAATAGCGGTAGTCTCATTAGGATGGTAGGTTGCGTTCTGCCCTGTGCTCAAGTCTTCTTTTAATACAATTGGCAAATCCAGTGGAACATTTTGCGGTAAGCCAAATAAATGGAAGATATTCGTGCCATCACAATTCATATATTCTACAGCACCCTTCTTTTGGCGTAAGACAATGTTCCAACGGCCTAGCGCATCCACAGAAATAGAAAAAAGCGCATCACCCTGGGAGGCCTTTCCTGCCATGAGATACTCCATGTAAAGAATTCCCTCCGCAGTGTAGAGAGGCAAGAATTTCTCGGGACTCCCTTTTGTGCTGGAAACACCGGTATTATCCTTTTGCTGGATAGAAACCTCAGTTTGATTAGTTACAACAGGGTGGATTTTAAGTTTTTTAGAAGCATTGTCTATTTCATTTGAGCTGCTTTGCGCAACAATTCCATTGCACCCAAAAAGGAAGATTATTAGAAAAAGGAATGCAGTGGCACAATTGATATCTGGCTTTGTCAGTTTCATCTACTTGTAAGTTTTATCCTGAAAATCAGAAAGCCCACTGGCAGCAAGAGTCCGGGAAAGATCAGACTGCAACAATCGGATTTTTCCTTCGTGAATACCTGATATTTTCTTTCCAGTTAAGATATTCAGGCCCGAATCATCTGCGGGAGCATTCATGAAAAATTTCAATTGCTCAATTTATGACTCAAGTGTTTCGTTTTTGCAATATAAAATCCGAATTATTTATTTCGGTTATGCGTATTATTCTGAAATATCTCCGGTGAGGTGGAGTATAACGTCCGGAGAGCTCTATTTTTCGGGGTGATCCGGATTCACTGGGGGCCTCGAACCGGATTTTGGCGTTTTACTTCTGCGG
>SAAL01000086.1 GCA_009929445.1 Bacteroidia bacterium | reverse complement strand
CACAACTTTTGAGTATCTTCATAATTTCTTTATACCTCAAACTAGATATTTTTCTTATTATCGGGGGTTTACCTTAAAACGACTGTTTCCCAATAACCGGAGTTTAAGCCAAAGTCTAATAATTCTCTAATAATTCTCTAATATTACTTTAATGATTTATGGCTGTCTGCACCGGAGTTTGTGAAACTCCGACAGAATAGTTTGAATGTATAGTGTAGTTTATCGGGGGCTTACGGATAATCTGTAATTTTCTAAATCATACTCTTAGATAAAAAAACCTCCTGAATGTTTCCCCGTCCCGTGAAACCGATTGTGATCTGAAGCTATTAATCAGCACCCACGGAGATTTCAGATCAATTTTCTAGTTGATGAACTATTTATTCAAAGTGATACTTTGTTTAATAGGATCGGCACAGACCCAACCACAACCAACAGTAAAAGAAATATTACCTGTCAGGCTGTTTTCATTGACAGTTCCGTTAGAAAACACCACATATTTACTTATCGTGCCACTTACGTTCGACTGTGTGCCATAAACTGATCCGGGAAGAGTGAACGGGCCTCCTGTAACCGTGACCTGCCAGGGTGGATGAGATACTGCCGTAGGTGCCACATTGCCGGTAACAACGATCTTGCCTCCGTATGGGTAAATCAGAGTGCCATTGCCTGAAAGTGTGATTTTTACTGTAGAGGTAATGGTATAGGTAACTGTTGCTTTTTCAGATTCTTCTATCTGTACTCCATTTAATGTACCGGTATAGGTAACAGGTTCCGGCTTGAATTGAATGTATGAAAGTGATTGTGTTACAAAACCGGAAACTAACGTTTTTAATTCTGATTCAAAAGTAGTTAAAAAATCATAGAACACTCCTGCTTTATCTCCCTTCCAGGCACTGATGACTGGTGAGATCACTCCGTTAGCCACTGTTTTGACTCCATCAGTAAAATCGTCAAGTAGTCTTTTTGCTGCATTTATATCATCGTAATTCATCGAAAGGACCGTAGCATCCATTTGCATCATTGTTCCCAATATCATTAAGTTAGGTAGTGCCAGCAGCGCAACCACACTCAACGGAACACTACCCACTGTAAGCGCCAGACCGGCACCTATTGCAAATGTTCCATATCCGACCATCTTCCCAAGTGTAGCTAATTGATCACGCGCGGCAGGAAGCTTTTGTTGACGATAATCCTGTACACAATTTGAATTGTAGGACCCGTTTACATTACATCTTAGTAAATCATCAATATCTTGTTCATTTGCAATTTTTTTTAGGATATAAGGAAGTGTCTGCCTTTTTTCGATTTCTATAATTCCAGATGGTGTATCTGTTGTTTCAGGCGATATTCCGTTCACAACAGCAAGCAGCCATTGGTCGAGTATCTGCAAACTGGCAGTGTTGAGATATACTTTCGTTCCATTAATATCACCTGCAAGCTCATTTTGGATCTGCCCGTTCATCACCTGTCGAATCTTATCCACCATTTGTACGCATAACAATCTGGAATTTTCAAACTCAGAACGTAGTTGAACAGTATTGATTACACCACCGGATGTTTGATCCATATTCTCTAAACTTGTTATTTCATCAGCAAGCATCAACTCCAAAGATGCATAAAAATTAGAAGCAATAGTACCCGGCGGAAGTGTCAAGGCGGGCAACGCTCCGATACCTATGCCTGATTTGATGTTTGATGTGATTGAAAGTTTACCCAGATCTTTCACTGCCTGAACCTTAACCACTCCCGATTCTATTTCACCGGTCGTAATATTTACATAAGCCGGTAAAGAGCAAATCATAAATTCGTCTGTGGAATATACAGCCGGAATAGTCACTGCAAAGCCACGGTTGTCAAAATAACGAAGTGCCATATTCTTCGTGTCAAATCCTGATCCTGAGACTCCGGTAATAGCTAATGGAGCATAACTGTTTTCAAAATCGTCTTCCTCTATCGACAAAGCTTCAGAAATGTTTATATCACCCAAATCAAGAATATTGTCCACAATATTATCCACATCAACAAATACTTTTCTTTCCACATCAGCACCTGTTACAACGAGACTATCAATTTTAATTACAGCGTTTTCCTGTTTGGGAGTGTTTAATCTCAAGCCGGCAACCGGTAAAATCTGAGATGAAGAATTTGGACTTCCCTGTTTAAGCCACACCTTTCTTGAAACTGAATACCTATCGTCCAGCATTATTTTCAACAGATAAAAACCATCGGTTAATCCCTGAAAATCAATGTCCAGGTTATGTACACCCGGTCCACACCTGAAATTGCTGCTTTCCTTTACTTTTTGGCCCTGAACATTGAAAATATCGCAAGATACATTTCCATTGGACGGTATGGTAACGTTTATGCCGGTAATGAATGAGAAAGGATTGGGATGGTTTTCCGACACTTTATAGCCGGAGGGCAATTCCTGATTCTCCAAGCCGGTAGTAATCTTCAGGGAGAAGGTACCATTGGGAGCTGAAACTGCTGTAAATACATCCGGGTGAATGAATGCTTTTAGCTCCATCCCTGCTTTCCCATTTCCCAAATCATCGACTAAACAGCCTGAAATAGTCTGTGAATAGCTGACACTCGTATGAAATAATAAAATTAAAACGAGAATAATTGATTTTTTCATTGTTTGGTTCCTCCATGAAAATAAAAATATAATCAATAATTATCATTAGATAAAATGGAAAATCCCGGTAAAGAAAAACATCTGATAGTGAAATAATCAACCTCAATTAGGAAATCGACACATAGAATAGTTATTTTGTAGAAAGAAGTATCCGTTTTTTTTTCACATAGGTTAAAACAGAAAAACTATGCATTTAAAACAAATATAAACATAAATATGTTTATCAATTTATAAATAAGCTAAAATGTCTGACTTTATTTTCATATTCGACCATACTCCCCTATCTTTCCTTCCAACCGCCTGGCCAGAAATTCATTCCCGCCTTTGAGTTCGCTCAGGATTAGTCTGGCTTCTTCGCGGTACTTGATTTTTCGCTCCTTGTTCCAGTGAGGAGGTTGGGGCTGAAGGTTGGTGATTCTGTCGGCGAGTTTTACTGCCCAAACTTCGGGTGGCATTGATTTTATTCTTTTCAGGCTAAATACTCCTGAGCATATCCACCTACTTTCAAACAGTATCATTTTCGATTCAGACTGAAAGTTGATTTTGATAATTTCTGAAAGTAAATGACTCTACAAAAATTTATTCATTATTTGTGCGGAATCGGACACATGGTGCAAGGCATGGATGGATATCACTGATAAAGCATGCGTTAGAAACGCTGAACCAATAACGCCTTCCCCTTCCCGTCCTGATAGCTATCGGGACGGGACAGGCTGTTAGGAAACGAGGGGTAGTAAGAGTTGACAGGTGCAACGATTCCCAGAATAGTTGTAATCTTGTTGGGCAGTTCTTCCAATAGCTTTTTGGCATTCTTTATCCCTACCACATTACCGTTGTCATCTTTACCAACGTAGAGCTTACCGCCTTGAGCATTGGCAAAGCCTCATATCCATTTCAGGTATTGCGTTTCACACCATTTTCGGCTGCGGTTCGGCAAATTCAAACAAGTTTGATTTGCACTCACCTTGCACGAAAATTCATCTTTCCAAACGGATTTGTATTCTATGTTTTGGGTTTCGGGCATAATTTATTCGCTTTTAATAAAAACTTCCTGTTCCAATCCTCTTTTATATTCGTGAATCATTGTAATCAATTTTTTTAATTTTATTTCCTCAATTTCTTCTATGCTAAAATTATTCTTTTGATTATCATATAATCCCCTATTACCATATCGTTCCAATAATTTGTTTGCATTGTCAGGAATAAAAAAAGTAGCTCTATTTCCAAGGTACTTTTTGAATTCGTTGAGATAAATACCAATTCCGGCAAAGTCCAAATCGCCAAAATGCAAATAAGGGTTTTGAATGGATTTTAACCAATTAATCAAATCTTTATGTTGATTTTGAGGATATCGGCAAACAAACAATGGCTTTATATTTTCAAATAAATATTTCTGTTTTTCAATATACCTGAAATTTTCAGAATTTTCTATTCCAACAATTGTAATATTTGAAGGAATTTCAAAACTTTCAAAATCAGAAACAAATGTGAATGTTCCAATTTCAGGGTTGATAAGAAAACTATTCCCATTTATTACTGCTTGAATTGGTGAATAACTATTGACTAAAAAGCCTTTGAACGTGCGGACTTTTTTAAGTTTTGAATTGCTTGAAACCTCTGTCAAATCAGTTCGCTTGAAGTCTGATTGTTTTAATGTCTCAATGTATTTATCCAAGTCATTTATTCCAAATTTGTTTTGCAGATATACTTTTAATCTATCGTTATTCAAAACAGATAGGCTTTTCTGCACACGTCCTGTTCTTTGTATAATATTTTCATCAACAAATTCGTCAATTACAGCGTGTTTTGCCGAACTTGCTGAAATGATTGCACCTTGTTGTAATAACAATAATTTCTCAGCAATATGTAATGGAATTTTTGTCATTTCTTAGCTACTAATCTTTTTACAGTAGTTTTATTATTGCTGTCTTTAAGCAAAATGTAGGTATATTTATAATCGGAAGCATTGTATGACGTTGGCGAAGAATTGATTAGCAATATATTTCTATCGTTCGCAAATTTCAAAATACCTTTTACATTATTGGGGTGCAACTTGCCAATTTCATCCATCATACAGTGCAGCGAAAAATCTATTTTACTTTTGCGTGTTGAACGCTCTTTGAATACGTTGAGCAACATTATGTTAATCATTGCCTTCACCAAAGTATCAGTGCCTTCCGAACCAACATTGGTGAGTTTTTCTACCCAACCGGTATCATTGTCGTTTTCAACAATTTTAAATTGTAACTCAAACGAATCTGAAAGTAAAACCTGTTTTAAGCCCGAATTTACAATTTCTTTACTCAACAGCCTGAGATACGAAATGGCTTTCTCATTTTTATTCACCTGCCCAATTGTTGAAAATAAATTTGGCGAGCCAAGTTCAAAAGTGTTTTCGGTATTAAAATTCTTTATCTCAACAAGCAATTGGAAAATGGTACTCGACGATTTTTCAGTACGAAGTTCCATTTTTTTAATTGCCCCAACAAAATTCCTTACTTCAAAATCTTTGTTTATTTCGTTGACTACCTGACTTATTTCTCCTTCTCTTGAAATTAACTCGTTTGTTTCTTTCCCAATTCGTTGAATGATATGTGCAAAACGCTCTTCGACACGTTTTTTATATTCGGTGATTTTATCGTTATCAATAAATTCTTTCAAATTATCAGCAAATTCAAAATAATCATTTCGGGAAATGAATTTAGTCTTAAAACTAAACAAGTTTTTCTCTTGGAAATTTCCAACAAATTTATTTACAGCCTCTTGTAAATCTGTCAAACGATCTTTGCTTTGATAATGAGCATTATTGATCTGACTTATTATATCTAATACCCTAATCTCTGTTTTATTATGGTCGGCATAAGTGTTCACATAATTTTCAAGTAAGGGGAAGACTTCTGAATTTTTGAAAGTTTCAAAGGCCTTAAGGTCCTCCGAAATAGCGGTTAAAGTTTTATTGATTGACTCAATCTCTGAATTATGAATGCCTATTTCCTGAATTAATTTTGATTTTTGTTGTTCGTACTTCTGTTTTTCTGTTTGTAACGCACTCTCATTCTTCGATTTCTGGTTTTTAAACTCAGCTTCGTGGTCAAACAACTCGCGTTTGTCCTTGTTATATTCGGCAACCTTATCACGGTTACTTTCAATAAACGAAAGTTCTTTATCAATCTCCATCATTTGTAAATCAATTTCCGAAATTCGTTCGGTATTTGCTCCCTTTGTGTTTAGTTCATCTTTCTGTTGTTGCTTTGTATCTTGAGTTTTGCGTGTGATTTCTGCCTGAAAATCTTTAATTTGCACATTTATATCATCTGATATTTGAGTAAGTTTTACCTCCTCTGATTTGATTTTCGCTTCTTTTTCTTTTTGCTTGACTTTAAGTTGTTTGTCAATGTTTTGCTTGACAATTTCAACTTTTTCTTCGCCTTTAATTTTTTCGTCAGACAATCGGTTTATCTCATTGTCAATATTTTGTAATGCTTTTTCTTTTTCAGTCTTTGCCTTGCTTTCCCATTCCGTAAGTTCGAGACCTTTTGCTTGTAATTTGGTCTCACTGTGATTTTTAAGGTATTCGCTTTCGGATACTTTATCCTTTTGTTCTTTTATTTTTTTATGAAACCTTGTTTTCAAATTTTCCAATTCTTTTTCCGTTTGAGTATTCATTGCAGAAATGGATTTCAGAATTTCAGTAAATTGTTCGTTTATGATAGACTTATCTTGTTCATAATCAGAAATCGTTTTAACCTCTTTGTCGATTTCTTGTAAATCAATACTTATTCCATAAAAATTGCGCACATCCTCGATTATCTTTTGAGGATTTAGTCCTTGCTGAAATAAAACTTTCTCATCGATTACCTGACCAATAGTATTTTGCCAATCCTGTATCTCTGCATTGAGCCAACCATACAGCGAATCCTTGCTATTCTCAATTTTAAAATCAATATCGGCAATTTGAGATTTTAATTTTGATTGTTTCTCTGTTTCTTTTTCAACTTTTCTTTCGTTTTCGGTTTTAATGCCTTTTTCTTCAAGTTGCCATTCTTTTTCAAGATTTTTTTGTTCTTTTTTTGCCTGATTTATTGTGTTGTCGGCATTTATAATTTTGGTTTTTAAGTCTGATATTTCTTTTTGGCAATCCCTAATTTCCTTTTCATAAAACCGTTTGTTTTTTACCTCAGCATTGTTTATCTTTTGAAGATTAATAGATTTTTCAATCTCTTTTACAAACGTTTGGACTAATTCAAGTTCAGCTTTATGTTGGGTTCTTATATTCTCAAAAATAGATTCAAATTGTTTGGAAATTTCATCTTTGAAATCTACAAAATTAGATTTAGCTGTGTTTATTTCTTTATGTTTTGAATTTTCAAATTCTTTGAATTGGTTTTCAAACTGTTTCAGCAGGGCATCGTATCGTTGTTGAATTTCAATAAATTCAGAGGTCAAAATCTCTTTTTCCTTATTGAGGTTTGATTTTTCCATATCCAACGTATCCTTCTTAGAAACACGCTTGATAATTTCGACGATTTTCAATATATCATACTCTTCTTGTTTGCTTTTTAATGTTTTGAGTTTTTCAGAAAAAATTCCGATTTGTTTTTGAATTTCATCCCTTTTCTTTTCGAAGGTCTTATCCAAATCTTTGAATTTTTCTTCTGAATTTTTCTTTTTAAGTTCTTCTATATGAAGAAGTTCTTGAATAATCGGCTGTTTCTCTTTAATATGATTTAAAGCCCATCCAAGTTGAGTTGCTAATTCTTCTTTGTTTTTCTCCAAATACTTCAGTGAAGAAAAGAATTTTGATACATTTTCAGCTTGTTTTTCAACAATGCTTTCGCCACTTCTATTTTTATTTGCCCATATTTGAATGTCGTTCAATTCAGTTTCAAAATCACGTAAATGTGATTTATAAGTCTCCAAATCAATTTTTATTTCGTCTTCATTTAATGATTTGATAATAGTCTCCTTAACAAATTCAGCATCTAATTTTGTATTGAGAAAAACGTTGGTGATTGTACTAGGAATATTCTGATATTGACGACTTTCGAGTAACGCATATTTACGAAACTCGTTTGACAAACCTTTATTATTTCCGTACAAAATATTCCGATAATCTTCATAGCTATCAATCTTTTTGGTGGAATTTATACGCCCCAAATTATCACGAATTTTATCCCAAGTTTCAAAAACATTTCCATCATTATCAATAAAATAGGATTGCTTATACTCTGAATCGAAAAAACGGAAGATTACTCTGCCTTGTGATTTCAAAGCTAATACACAAAACGCACCAATTTCTGTCTTGACTTCGTAAACGATATAAGAATTTGGATAAGGAAAATAATACTCATCAAAAGTTTTCTTTTCTCGGGGTATTCCAAGTTTCTGCTTATTAGCATTATAGAAAAATAAAATAGCTCGCAACAATGTGCTTTTACCAACACCTTGTGTGCCAATAAAATGAGTATTGCCGTCAAGATTTACTTCTGCGTAAGGCAATGACTTGTCGGCTGAATTCAGAAATATTATTTTATTCAGGTATCTCATTTTTCACTTCATCAGGTATATTTATTGATAATATTAGCTGTTCTAAATAATTGAACGAAGCCAAAACTTTATACTGTTGCGTGATTGGGTTTTCAATTTCAATGAATGAATCGTCTGCCAATATTTTCAATATGCGTTCGATAATCTCTTGGTGAGTAGTTTTGTCAGCATATTTTTTTAACCCTTCGAGTTTTGTTTCTAAATCCGCATCCATTTTCATTTGCACTAAAATATCTGAGGAAGAGAATCTTACTCCAGAGCCAAAATCATTACGAAAAGTTTTCATAAAGTCAATAATATCAATCCATTTGAATGCTGATTCAATTTTTTTTTCAAGGTCGGTTTTTGTTTCAGGGCGACTGAAATAATAGTATTCGTTTCCTCTTTCCAAAACAAAATTAATATTCAAGAAATAGTCGTAAAGATTTTCAAAATTCTGTTCATCTTCAATAACTCTGTATAGATCAGCAATCTTCTTATCCGGACTGTTTGAATTTATAAACTGTCCTTTGCTCAAGATTTTAAATATTTCGGCTGTTTGCGTGGGTACTTCCATTTTTATTTCGGATAAATAGTTGCAAATTCAATATATTCTTTTTCCTGATATTTATCGGTAATCTCAAAAAAAGTATCAAATTGTGATACGAGTTGACAATATATGTTCACAATCTCCTCAAACGAAACGTCTTTTGGATATTGATAACCAGAAACAAAATCGAGCAAATTGTAACTTGAAGCAACAAAACCATTTTTCACTTCTTCAAGATTAATTTGTATTTCTTCCTCAATCTGTGTATTTAAATATTCATCCGAAATTTTTTCGGCAAGTGGTAATGATATTTTTACACCTGAATGAATCTGTTTTGAAATTTTCAAAATGCTTTTATAAACATCAGCATCAGACTGCAAAAAGCCCAACGAAAGCTTGAGTGGATAGCTTGGATTTGGCTCAAATATAACCGCATTGTTTTTGTAAAGAATGGCTTTGAAATCTGTTGAAGTTTCAAGTGTAAATTGGTCTTTCAGGTATTTTATTTGACGTAATTTTTCAATTATGTTATTCTGATATTGTATTTGATTGAGGAAATCAATGATTTGTTTTTCAATTTCAATCAGATTATGTGTGCATTTATGCAACTGAATTTTAAGTTGTATTATTATTCTGTTTAGTTCTTCGTCTGTTGCCGATTTGAAAAAAGAAATTGAATCGTTTGATAATAATATTTCTGTATGTTCAATCAGTCTAACAATGTCTTTTCTTTTATTATCAAGATTGTATAGTTTTGCTTTTTTGTTTTTATAATTTGGCTCGTTTTTGAAAGTATTGTCGATATTCCTTTTTAAATCCACCACATTTCGAAGTGTAATGTTACCAACATTCCGAAGTGTTTTTTTTATTTCACGTAGATAATTGTATTTGCGTTGCTCGTTGGTTTCGTTGAGATAATAATTAATATTTTGTCTGATTTTCTCAATATTCTCGTTTATATATGAAGTGTTTATTTCTTCATTTGCATTCAAAATTTGCTCGAAAAACTGCAAAAACAAATCATCTATTTCAAGATTGTTCCCATTTTGGCGAATGACTTCTTTGTCCAATAGAAATTTAATACGGTTATCATTATTATCAACCAGATCAAGGGCATAATCGTATTGGAAGTTCTTAACCGATTTCCTTTTTTTGAACATTTCCGACAACAAATTAGCCTCTCTGCTAAGAGTGGTAATTAGTTCTTTTATGTTGGAAAAGGTATTCATATAATTTTCTATTTAAGAAGAAAATACAAGTATTCTAATAACTCTGTTTATTCGGTATCACGCCTCTCACCCCACCTCTCGGACTTTCAACATCTCCATTGTATCGTGGTATCAAATGGATATGAACATGGAAAATGCTTTGACCTGCCGCTTCGCCAACATTTATTCCGACATTAAAACCATCGGGGTTGAATCGTTTTTGAATAAGCATTTAACATCTATTAACGACCAGCCACAAAGCACGTTGCTCATGAATGGTAAGCTCAAAGTAATCAGCTACATGGCGTTTAGGTACTATTAATGTATGTCCGGGATTAACCGGAAAACTATCCATAAACGCAATGGCTGTGGCTGTTTCGGTAATTAGTTCTTTACCACTTTCTAAACTGCAAAACACACAATCCTTTGCTGTTTTGGGAGTTTGATTGTAATGCTGGTATTCGTAAATTTCACAGTTTTCGTTTACAAATACACTTTTGTAAGGTAATTTCACATTACTTTGATACGTGGGCTGCTTGTGAAGGTAATGTGTGCGGAAACCTTCGCTTTTCAAATCCCTTCTGACTGCAAAATAAGCTTTCCCTGTTGGTTTGAGCAATTCAGATACCGACATCAAAACTTCCGCCTGTTCGTTCGGTTCTAATACATTCAGCACATAGTTGCAAATTATTGTATCAAAGCGTTTTTGTGGATAATCAGGACGATAATGGTTGTCGTAACCCACAATGTCAAATCCTTGTTCTTTGAGTTGATCAGTATCAAAGCCAAACCCGCAACCGAAATCCAGAATTTCACCTTTCAGCAGATTATTCTGTTTCAACCAACGAGTTGGGAACGACATTGAAGTTCTTTCTATCGCTGTTAAATGGGGATTGTTGACAATTTTTTTCATAACTGTAACGATTTTTGCCAATACTTAAAACCCATATTTTCGGCAATCTGAACCATTGGTGAAAAAGTTTTCTGAAAAACATTCAAAAAATCATTGTCCGAAAGTTGCACCAAGTCGGATAATGAATCGTGCAACGTGAGGTAATCTTCCAATAGCTTGTTATTCGGATTTTTCGGATAAATCACCTGAATTGCCTGTTGGTGCATTTTAACGAACGGACGAAGATATTCGTCTAACAACGGCAAATTATTTTTTTTGAAAGAATTAATGCTCGAATCAGCCGGCAATAATTTCCATAAAAGATTATGCGAAACAAAACTCCACGGCACAAAGTGGTCTAAATCATAACTTTTTTTGTACAAATCCTTTCCCGTGTAGATACATTTCATCGAACCATTTATTTCAATGAAAGCATCCCAAAAATGGCGTTGTTTCACAAGAGAATCACGTAAAATAGGTTTGACTAATTTAGACGGAACATCAGGTACGTTTGGATTTCGCTTTTGCAGAAAAACAGTCAAATTCCAGAAAGTAAAATCACGTAATATCAGATAGTTGTCATTGAGATATTGTTGCCATTGGGGATTTATCTCAATAACATTTTCCTTAATCGAATAAATACAATTATTGGTATATGTTTGTGATAATTCAACAACCTGATTATCTGTTGTATAATTAATCCATGGAGATAAAAAACGGTAAGGAACATTCAATGTAAAAACTCGCAATAATCCCCGAATCTTTGGTGTACTTAGATTATTGAAAATCTCTTTCTTTATCTCATCTTTCTTTGCATCAATAGGGATATTGAGTTCTTTTTGTAATTCAATGATTTGGTTATAAAGTGAATCCGATTTGCCAAAAGACAACCTGAAATAGTGTATTGGATACCACGCTTCGGCTATCATACCAACAATAACTTCCCAAAAAGAAATATGTCGGCGTTGCTCCTTTACCACAATATCAAGAATAGACACAAACCAATAATACTTGTATGTGGCTACTGTATTATTGTAGATTTGCGCCAATGATCTTGTATCGAGATTTTTATCCGTTGGTAAATTCATTGTCAAAAAATCTACCTGATTAAACTTTGCTTTTCATTTTCCCTATCTCATTCCAATAAAAAAATGCTTCGATATTGGATTTTTTGAGTTTGTTGAGTTTCGTATTTAATGGTTCATTTATGACAGCATCCCGCAATGGCTCTATATTTTGAGGGTCGAAATGAACTGCGGTTGTCACTCCATTTGCAATCAACACAGAAAGATATGCTGCTTTAGAAGCATTTGTAATGGCAATGTCGATATTGTATTTTTCGCTATGAATAAAACTTTGTATTCTTTTTGTTCCTGTTTGAAGGAGTTTGAACGTGTCGGGTTCTACCTGACCTCTCAAACATATACACAGTGAGGTTTGAAAAATATCATCAAGTACCTGAGCTATGTTTTCAGGGTCGAGATTTCGGTATTGCAACTCAACGGTGGCGAACTTTCGGAATGTTTCGGCAACCACCCGTAGATCGGTGGTAACGTCAAACAAAGAGGCAATATCGAAAAGTTGTTTTATGATTTCCATAGAACAATCTTTTTCACCTTTGACATAAGGAATTCCTGTGGTGTTTGGAGCAAAAGCGGTAAGTTTATCGCCCAACATGTCGGCTTTGCCTGGAACATTTACCAGCACAGGTTCACCTTCCAATTTCAAGAAACGACTTTGTATAGGCAATTGCTCTACTTCATGATAATGAATATCTTCAAACATCACATCAAGAAGAATACATTCCGTTTCGGTATTGGTAACGTAAGTTACCTGATAAAAGAATTTAGCATGAGTTTTCGGGATATTATGTGCCGTAACCCGTTCGACTAATCTTACATCGCCAAAGCCGTATTCCCGAGCATGTTTCTGTACAAATTCTTCAATGTTTGTGCCGGGAGGGCAAATGATATCAATATCAATGGAAAGTCGCTTTGCACTATCCATGTGAAGCATTAATGCCGTACCGCCTTTGAATACAAACGGGCAACCCGATAGCACCAAGGATTCGAGCAGTGAAAAAGCCCTTATCGATTTCTCAATAAGTGCAATATCTGAAAACTTGTTTTCAGCAGCTACCTGTGTCATCCATTCTATTGTGCGACTATCGGGGTGAATCATAATTTATTGGCGTTTATTAATTTCTCTACTTCTTCTTTTCGACCCCGACGGGTGGCATAACGTAAGAGTTTGTTTTTATTTACGTTGTGCCTTTCAAAAATCGTTGAATAAACATAGTTTATCTCCGAACCCTGTAAAAACGAAAATTCCACATCTCCCACGATATCTACCAACACCTTTTCTATTGTCGGGGTGTTAATGCCCTCTACCAATTGTAATGGCGATTCGGATATTAAAGGACGAATGATAATGGCATCGGAACCGCTAATGTAACGGTCGAAGTCGGTCTGATCCGGCATTAAGAAAACCCTTAATGAATTTTCGGTATTCAGCAAATTGAAAACAGATTCAGCGACTTCACGCTCCACATCCGCATATATGAATTTTAAGTTTGGTATGTGGTGCATGTACGACATTAGTGCATTGCTATTCCAAAGACAATAATTTGCAAATGGAAAATTAGTTTTGATTTGCTGATTTATTTGTTTCAGTTCCTCTGAAACGGGGACATAAAACTCCTTTCTGGCATTATCAGATAACGCATAAACGCCACGTTCAAGGCGAACTAACTGTTTAGATTTTAGCAGTCTATCCAGTTGTTCGGACAGTGAACTAAGTGAATCTTTTTGAGATTGACTTTTCAAATCACTGATTAGTTCTTTGCGTGTAAACACCTTGTGGGTGAATGCAAAATTTAATATATCGGCTGTTGTAATCATGTGAAAAAATATGCAGGCAAATGTATCACAAAATTGGCAATAAACAATTGTTATTGCCAGAATTGTGATAAAATATTATTTAGATAAATTTTCAGGCTAAAGAACAAAATAATCATTTAATGTTTAATTAAAAGTTCAATATCAACTTGCAGATAATAAGACAGATTGTCTTCATTTTTAATGAGATATGCTGTGTTAACCAATATCGTAATTTGATTTTTTGATTTTTTCTATATTTGAAACTAAGTCTTCTGAAATACTATTTAATTACAACATCATCCGTCAACTGACTCCTGTTTTCTAAAAGCTCTGACAAATATAAACAATATTTTGATACAAAAAAGGAATAAATATAATTAAATTTGTGTTGATTTAGAAAAACAAGTTGTTTTTCGAGGTAGATTTCATGTTGAGTTATAAAAAAAATCATCTCAGCCCAGATTTTGGATAGGTGTATTCTGTTCATGGTATTTTGTTTGTAACTGAGAACAAAATTACCGGAACGGAGCGGGAGGTAAAAGGACAAAAAATAAACGCTGACCCGGTGGAAGGAGCGTTTATTTGGAAACTAATCATGAAAACAAATTAGTGGGAAATTTATTTGTATGTATTGTATATCAATAGTTCGTTAAGTTTATGATTAACTTGCTGATAATCAGCAAAATAAGTGTTAAAATATTTGTGTAAGTCATTGAAAATCAGTACCTTTATAGGTGT
>SAAL01000085.1 GCA_009929445.1 Bacteroidia bacterium | reverse complement strand
TTCCATCGGAGCAAAGGGGGGGAGTCTTTCCTCCCTAGCTCTGAAAAAATAATCTATACTATCCTGCCGTCAAAGTTGCATTTACTAATTGAATTTACAATCAATAGAATGCTTCAAATTGAAAATACCATCATCAGTCCTGATTTAATAAGCGAACGTTTTGTGTGCGATCTGGCGAGCTGCAAAGGCGCCTGTTGTATCGAAGGTGATAACGGAGCACCGCTGGAAGAAAACGAAATAGAAATTATCGAACAGCTTTTACCCGTTGTTTGGGATGACCTGACTGAAGTTTCCAAAGAAGTTATCCGCGAAAAGGGATTTTTCTACATCGACGAAGATAACGAACCGGTTACGTCCATTGTGAATGGACGGGAATGCGTATTTACCTACACCGACGAAAATGGAATATGTAAATGTGCCATCGAAAAAGCCTTTCGTGAAGGCAAAACAGACTTCTACAAGCCCGTTTCCTGTCATTTATATCCGGTCCGGCTGCAGCATTACACCGGTTTTACAGCTGTTAACGTTCATAGATGGAACGTGTGTGACTGTGCCCGTACACTGGGTTCCCGACTTCGGATTCCCGTCTATGTGTTTCTAAAAGAGCCATTGATCCGGAAATTTGGAAACGAATGGTACGAACAGCTCGAAATAGCCGATAAAGAATTATTTTCGAAAAACAACAAATGATGCTGATTCACCCCGTGAAAACGACACAGGTTGAAAGAATACCTGAATAATTATATGAACAAACTTCCAAAAAAAAACAACTACTGAATTGATAGAAATAATTACCATTGGAGACGAAATTCTGATTGGGCAGATAGTGGACACCAATTCGGCCTGGATGGCCGTAGAATTAAATAAAGCCGGATTTCTGGTTTCACAGATAACTTCTGTTCACGACGATGCGCAGCAAATCAAAGCTGCTTTGGATCTGGCTCTGTCACGCAACAGCATAGTGCTCATCACCGGCGGACTGGGACCCACCAAAGACGACATTACAAAACTAACCCTGTGCGATTATTTTCAGACAAAACTTGTATTTAATGATTCGGTTCTCCGGAATGTGGAAAATATGTTTCGTCGCAGAAACATCGCCATCAACGAGCTTACCCGAAATCAGGCTTACGTGCCCGAAAGTTGCACGGTAATTCAGAATCCGGTGGGTACAGCTCCCATCATGTGGTTCGACCACGCAGGAAAAGTGGTAGTTTCGATGCCCGGCGTGCCATTTGAAATGAAAACGGTCATGACCGACGAAATTATCCCCCGTCTGCACCTGAAATTTCAATCAAAACCGGTTGTCAATCAAACAGTTCAGGTATATGGATACGGTGAGTCAGCCCTTGCCATCAAAATAGCCGACTGGGAAAATGCACTTCCCCCGTATCTGAAACTGGCTTATCTGCCGGGTTTCGGTATTGTAAAACTGAGGCTCTCCGGCACGCTGGACGATGGCGAAAAGCTTTTGTCCGAAATTGAACGTCAGTTTGCATTGCTCGACCAGATAATCGGCGATTCGATTGTTTTCAGAAACGATTTTCCGGTTGAGGTGAATCTGGGAAATGCATTACGTGAAAAAAAACTGACTATTTCGGCAGCTGAAAGTTGCACCGGTGGCAACATAGCCCGCAGGCTTACTTCGGTGCCCGGAAGCTCCGATTATTTCACCGGTTCTGTCACGGCATACAAGAATGAAATAAAGGAACAACTGCTCCGTGTCGATGCCGAAGATCTGAAAAATTCCGGAGCCGTAAGCCAACCCGTTGTAGAGCAGATGGCCGAAGGGATTCGTAAACTCATGAATACCGATATTGCAGTGGCAACTTCGGGTATTGCCGGGCCCGCAGGAGGCACCGATGAAAAACCGGTTGGTACTGTGTGGATAGCCGTTAGCACACCCCAAAAAGTGGAAAGTCGCAGGTATCAGTTCGGTAAAAGCACCCGCGAAAACATCATCGAACGAGCCACAATCGCCGCACTGATGATGGTAACAGAAGTGCTCTGACAGGAATTTCATCCGGGAGAAAAATACACGGATGCTTTGAAAATGAGGGTAGAAACCTCAAAATTATTGTTAAATCAAATAAAAACAAAAATATGAACTCAAAAAGTTTGTAGGAAAGAAAATAAATTTCTACCTTTGCACACTGTTTTTGAGAAAAAATATTAAGAAAAATTTAAGAGATACAGAGATGTCAAAAATTTGTCAAATCACCGGAAAAAAAGCAATGGTTGGTAACAACGTTTCACACTCCAAACGTCGTACTAAACGTACATTTGATGTGAACTTGTTCAACAAAAAGTTCTACTGGGTAGAACAGGATATGTGGATAAGCCTGAAAATTTCAGCTGCCGGACTACGCACTATCAACAAAAAAGGATTGGACGCTGCTATCAAACAGGCAGCCGAAAAAGGGTATTTATACGTTTAATCACAGGGAGAAAATACAATGGCTAAAAAATCAAAAGAAGCAAGAGTTCAGGTTATTCTGGAATGCACAGAACATAAGGAAAGTGGTATGCCGGGTACTTCTCGTTACATTACTACGAAAAACAGAAAAAACACACCGGGCAGAATGGAATTGAAAAAATACAATCCTATTCTCAAGAAAATGACAGTTCATAAAGAAATTAAATAAAATAAGTAAACTATGGCAAAGAAGGCGGTTGCAAGTATGCAAAAAGGTGAAGGTCGTACCTTTTCCAAGGTGATTAAGATGGTTAAATCGCCTAAAACCGGAGCATATACATTCCAGGAAGAAATGGTGCACAACGAAAAAGTAAAAGAGTATTTGACAAAATAATCTTTTCGATACAAGCATTAAAAAAATCCTTTCATTAGTACAATGAAAGGATTTTTTTGTTTTATACCTAAAAAAGAATTATTTTTGTATGATTGGTCAAAAATCAGAAACTATCACCTGAAGTATGAGATTTGCCAATATCTCTCAGGCTTAAAACTACAGACAATAAACTCAAAACTAATTATGGCTTTTTTCGGACTATTCAATAAAGAAAAAAAGGAAACACTTGACCACGGTCTTGCCAAAACTAAAGAGAACGTATTCTCAAAACTCACACGTGCTGTAGCAGGCAAATCCAAAGTGGACGACGAAGTGCTCGATAACCTCGAAGAAGTGCTCGTCACTTCCGACGTGGGAGTGGAAACCACACTGCGGATCATCGAACGAATCGAAAACCGCGTGAGCAGAGACAAATACCTGAACACGAATGAATTAAACAGTATTCTGAAGGAAGAAATCGCGGCTTTGCTGGCCGAAAATAATGCAGCACAGGTCAACGATTTTGACGCTCCGCTGCCTTCAACACCTTACGTAATCATGGTGGTAGGCGTCAACGGAGTAGGTAAAACCACCACCATCGGAAAACTGGCCTATCAGTTCAAACAGGCCGGTAAAAAAGTCTACCTCGGAGCCGCCGATACATTCCGTGCTGCCGCTGTGGATCAGCTCGTTATCTGGGGCGAAAGGGTGGGAGTGCCGGTGATAAAACAAAAAATGGGTTCCGATCCGGCTTCTGTGGCATACGATACACTCGCTTCGGCCAAAGCCAACAATGCAGATGTGGTCATTATTGATACGGCAGGCAGGCTTCACAACAAGATAAACCTGATGAATGAACTTACGAAAATTAAAAACGTAATGCAAAAACTCATCCCCGAAGCACCTCACGAAATTCTGCTTATTCTCGACGGATCGACCGGACAGAACGCCTACGAACAGGCCAAACAATTTACCAAAGCCACCGAAGTGAATGCCCTGGCAGTAACCAAACTCGACGGTACTGCCAAGGGCGGCGTCGTCATCGGTATTTCCGATCAATTCAAAATTCCGGTGAAATACATCGGTCTGGGCGAAAAAATGACCGATTTGCAGGTGTTCAACAAAGAAGAGTTTGTAAAATCCCTGTTTGATTAATTCCCTCCGTTAAACCTGATTATCAAATTTTTTAAAAAAATATCATGAGAAATCTATTGACATTCATCCTCATATGCGCCACAACTTTGGCTTTTTCGCAAAAACAATTCGTGCTCCTGTCGCCCGACGGAAAGTTGAAGACCGAAATTTCAGTTGGTAAAACAACCGAATTCGCCATCACGCACAACGGCGATCTGATGCTCGAAAAATCACCAGTTTCGATGAAATTATCCGAAGGTAAAATACCCGGACCCGATGCAAAGGTGAAAAAAGCTGTTAAGAAAACGGTGAATGAAATCATTGATGCCAAAATTTACAAAAAATCGAAAGTCGAAAATAATTATAATGAGCTAAGTATTCTGTTCTCAGGAGATTACAGCCTAATTTTCAGAGCTTATGACGATGGAGTGGCTTATCGCTTCGAAACCAACTTCAAAAAACCTTACACCGTTGAGAATGAAGAAGCGAAATTCAATTTCCCGGACGATCCCAAAGCATTTCTGGCGTATGTAAACAAATCCGACAACACCACTTTCAGTCAGCAATTTTACAATTCTTTCGAAAATACCTATCATCACATTCCACTGAAAGAGGCAAATCCACGATTGCTGGCTTTCCTGCCTTTGTTAGTCGAGGGTAAAAATGGTAAAAAAGTATGCATCACCGAAGCCGATCTGCTCAATTATCCCGGCATGTATCTCTACAATCCCGATGGAACCAGTTCTCTCACTGCCATGTTTGCTCCTTATCCGAGGGAAATAAGACAGGGTGGGCACAATATGCTTCAGGGAGAAGTGCAATCGGCCGAAAACTTTATTGCCCGGTGTGAAGGAAAAACCACTTTTCCGTGGCGGACAGTGATCATCGCAGAAAATGATTACGAATTGACCGACAACGACATGGTTTATAAACTCGCCACTCCCAATCAGTTAGCCGATATTTCCTGGATAAAACCCGGAAAAGTAGCCTGGGACTGGTGGAACGACTGGAATATCCGGAATGTAGATTTTGAAGCAGGAATCAACAACGAAACATATAAATACTACATTGATTTTGCAGCTGAACAAGGCATAGAATATGTGATTCTCGACGAAGGCTGGGCGGTAAACAAAAAAGCCGACTTGTTTCAGGTAATTCCCGAAATCAATCTCACGGAGTTGGTTGAATATGGCAAATCCAAAAAGGTGGACCTGATACTATGGGCCGGTTACTGGGCCTTCAACCGCGATATAGAGGGAATTTGCAAACATTACGCTGAAATGGGAATCAAAGGTTTCAAGGTAGATTTTATGGACCGGGACGACCAGCAGATGGTTGATTTTTACCACCGGGCTGCTCAGATAGCAGCCAAATACAATCTGATGCTTGATTTTCACGGAGCCTATAAACCCACCGGACTTCAGCGAACCTATCCGAACGTGATTAATTTCGAAGGTGTTCACGGACTCGAGCAGATGAAATGGTCGCCGCCAAGTGTCGATCAGGTAACCTACGATGTCACCATTCCTTTCATCCGGATGGTGGCCGGTCCGATGGATTACACACAGGGCTCCATGCGAAATGCTACCCGAAACAATTATCGTCCTGTCTATTCCGAACCCATGAGTCAGGGTACACGCTGCCGCCAGTTAGCGCAGTATGTCATTTTCGAAGCGCCGTTTAATATGCTTTGCGATAATCCTTCCAATTACCTGGCGGAGCCCGAATGCACGCAGTTTATTGCCGAAATCCCTACTGTTTGGGATGAAACGGTAGCGCTCAACGGCGAGATATCAAAATACGTAACCATTGCCCGCCGAACCGGGAACGAGTGGTACCTGGGCTCAATGACAAACTGGGACAGCCGTACACTGGATGTCGATTTATCATTCCTGGGCGATGGAAATTTCAAAGCCGAGATTTTCCGCGACGGCGTGAATGCACACCGTACGGCAATGGACTACCGAAAGGAAACAGTTGATGTGTCCGCTGACAGGAAAATGACGCTGAAAATGGCTCCGGGAGGAGGATTTGCAATGAAAATTACCAAATTGTAGTTTCGTATTTTTTATACAAACATGCAAGAATTTTTATTATAGCAAATGGTAATTATCCGTTTCATCCTTTTACCGGTTCAACGATGCCGTTGGGTAAAAAAATAAATTTTGCGGAGAATAAACAGCACATTAACCGCATTTTCTGCGGAGAATATTTTGTCGTGCGGTGAATAAAAAAAATCAGGAATACGTAGCTTATGAAAAAAAATACCGTAGATATTATCACACTCGGATGTTCCAAGAATCTGGTGGACAGCGAGCAGCTGATGCGCCAGTTTGACGTACTCGGCTATAATGTACGGCACGATGCCGAAAATCCCGACGGGGAAATTGTCATTGTGAATACCTGCGGATTTATAGGCGATGCCAAAGAGGAAAGCATCAACATGATTCTGCAGTTGGCGGAAAGAAAAAGGGAATTAAAAAATAAGTTGTTCGTGATGGGTTGCTTATCCGAGCGGTATCTGTACGATCTGGAAACCGAAATTCCCGAAGTGGATAAGTTTTACGGAAAGTTCAACTACGTGGATATCCTGAAGGAAATCGGGCAGGAATACCGCGCCGATCTGAAGCTGGAGCGGACACTCACCACCCCGCTGCATTATGCATACATCAAAATTTCCGAAGGTTGCAACCGTACCTGTTCATACTGTGCAATACCCATTATCACGGGGCGTCATCGGTCGCGGCCGATCGAAGACATCGAAAAGGAGGTAAAATTGTTGGTTGACAAAGGGGTGAAAGAGTTTCAGCTCATAGCGCAGGATCTGACCTATTATGGCATCGACCGCTATAAAAAATCCAAACTCGCTGAACTGGTTGAGCGGCTTTCGGATATACAGGGTGTTGGCTGGATTCGGCTCCACTATGCCTATCCGGCCCATTTCCCGTACGACGTGCTGCGGGTGATGCGCGAACGTGAAAATGTATGCAAATACCTCGACATTGCTTTACAGCACAGTAGCGATCACATGCTCGGTGTCATGCGACGGAATTTTACATCGGCTCAAACCTATGAACTAATCGATAAAATCCGCAGCGAAGTGCCCGGAATTCACCTCAGAACTACCATGTTGGTAGGCCATCCGGAGGAAACCGAACAGGACTTTGAAGAACTGAAGGAATTTGTACGGTGGGCCCGTTTCGAGCGACTAGGAGCTTTTGCCTACTCACACGAAGAGGGAACTTATGCCCACAAAAATTACACGGATAACATTTCCGACGAAATAAAACAGCAACGGCTGGGCGAACTGATGGACATACAGCAACGAATAGCTGCGGAAATCAATGCCGCGAAAACCGGCAGTATCCTCAAAGTGATTATAGATCGGAAAGAGGGTGATTATTTTATCGGACGTACCGAATTTGACTCACCGGAAGTTGATCCCGAAGTAATGATCCCTGCTGATACAAAAGGTGTGAAAGTGGGTGAGTTTTATCAGGCAACCATTGTTGACGCTACCGATTTCGAACTGTTCGGCGAATAAACATTACTCACGAAAATTTCACTTAAATTTTTGTATTCTAATAAATTAAATATATGAACAACAAGGAATTGATTTCAAATGTAGCTTCGAAAATGAATTTACCCAAAAATGAGGTGAAATACCTGCTGGAAGCTTTTACGGAAACTTTCAGAAATCAGTTGAAAGAGGATAATTCAATTGGTTTTCAGGGTTTTGGATCGTTTGAAATACGTAAAAAAGAAGAACGATTGTCGGTACACCCCCTTACGAAGGTGCGCACAATGATTCCGCCGAAACTGGTGGTAAGTTTCAAACAAAGTTCGGTTCTGAAAGATAAACTTAACGTAAAATTCTGATAGTATGAGTAATGCAAAATTATCAGCAAGCGAAATTGTTGATCTAATGGTGAAAAACCGGATGATAACCAAAAAATCAGCCGAAGAATTTGTTAAGGTGTTTTTTTCTGTCATCGAAGACGCTTTGAAAGACGGTGAAACAGTAAAAATAAAAGGATTGGGAACCTTCAAATCGCAATGGAACGAAGCCCGCAAAAGCGTGAATGTGAATACAGGCGAGGAGATTGTTATCGATGGATATTACAAAGCTGTCTTCATTCCCGAAAATGACTTGAGAGAGCTGATCAACGAACCATTTTCGCACCTCGAACCCGTGGAACTGAATCCGCTGTCCGATAATTTGCCCGAACAAATGCAGGATGACGCGGAGGAAGATGAACCGGAAAACTTTTCAGAACCCCTGGAACCATTGCGTGTATTCGGTGAACAGGCCGAAGAAATAAAAGAGCTGCTGTCGGAAATCAATTCTTTTTCGACGCCGAAAGTCAGGTCGAATGATACTGTTAAGGAGAATGAAAGCTCGCAGTTACCGGATCCGGACGAAAAAACAGAGGAGGAAATCACGCTTGAAAATACTCCAATGGATAAACCGGAATCAGTATCTGAAGTAGCGGAAATTATTTCGGCTCCGGAAACCTTGCATACGCCTGAGCATACCGGTAATAAGGAAGCAGAATTTAATTTCGATGGTTTTGATATTGTCAGGGAAATTTCAACCAGATTTGGTTTACCGGCCGGCGCAGCTGCAGTTGCTTTAATTAATGAAGAATCTGACCAGTTACCGGCAGAAGCTGAATCAGAAACTGAAAGTAATATTTCTGAAGTACTACCCGAAGAAATACCGGAAAATACCGTTGCCGCCGAAAAACACGAGATCGACGATCGGGAAGCCGAAGATGACAACGATGATGACGAGAAACAAGAAAAGTTTGAGGAAATTGACGACGATGATGAAACAGACGAAAATGAAGCAGATGATGAAACAGACGAAGAATCAGACGAAGATGAAGCAGATGATGAAACAGATGAAGATGAACAACTGATACCAGAGGATGATACAGAGGCAGAAGATGGAGATGACAACGACGAAGATACGGATGAAACCGTGGTTGAATTGCCTGAAGTCGTGACTCAGACTGATGAAGAAGCTGCAGAAACCATTGAGGCTGATAATACAGCAGCCAAAGAAAAGTCTGTAGAACCTTTAGTTGCAGTTAAAAATGCCCGTACGGTGACTGATAAAAAGAAAATTGTCAGTACATCTTCATCGCACAAAAGAAGGAGACATTATCATGTTGAGGAAAAGAAAAAACGACCTGTCTGGCTTTACACTTTGTTGGGAATAGCAGCACTCGGCCTGGTGTTTTTTGGTGCATTCTATTTTGTCAAAAATATCCTCGATAAACAAAAGGATGCCATGTACATGGAATACCTGGCCGATTCTACGGTTCGGGCTTTGAACACAAAAGAAGTGCTGGATTCGATGACACCGGCCGGCGATTCTATTGCAACAACCGACACCGTTGCTGTAAAAGCTACCGATGAATCGGTGCAAACAGTTATTTCAGAAGCACCTGCCGCCGGAAATATATTTGATGCTCCCAGAAATTACACCGAACTGATTACCACAGAGAAAATGGTCGCCGGAAGTCAACTTACCAAATTTGCCCGTAAGTATTACGGACATCCACACTTCTGGGTGTATATTTATGAAGCCAACAGAGAGGCAATCAAAGATCCGAACAACGTCCCCCTGGGCATTAATATTAAAATTCCGAAACTGGATGCCCGACTGGCGGATCCGGCAAGCAGGGAGTGTCTGAACTATGCGTTGAAATTACAGTCGGAATACCTCAAATAGGAAAGTCGATAACTGTAAACGAAAGGCATTGCTGTCAAATTCTGACGGCAATGCCTTTTTCTTTCAGATAATGTTTGAGTTCGGCAATGCCAATTTCTTCGTAATGAAAGATGCTGGCAGCCAGTGCCGCATCGGCTTTGCCCTGATTGAATACATCCACAAAGTGCTGCATGGTTCCAGCACCGCCGCTGGCTATCACCGGAACATTCACAGCTTCAGATACAGCACGGGTAATATCAGTAGCAAATCCGTCTTTCGTACCGTCGTGATTCATGGAAGTAAGCAGAATTTCGCCCACTCCGAGTGCCACAGCCTGTCTGGCCCAGTCCATTGTTTTTATTTCAGTCGGGATGCGGCCGCCGTTCAGAAAAACGTACCACTCACCGTCGATGCACTTGGTATCGATAGCCAGCACCACACACTGACTCCCGAAATTATCTGCCAGATCGGCTATCAACTGAGGATTGCGAACTGCTGCCGTATTCACCGATATTTTATCAGCCCCGCAGCTCAGCAGCAGCGATACATCCTCCACCGATGAAATTCCACCACCCACAGTAAATGGAATGTTGATTTCACGTGCTATATGTGTAACCAGTTCCGAGAGTGTTTTCCGCTTTTCGTGCGTAGCGGTTATATCCAGAAAAACAAGTTCGTCGGCACCCATTTCGGCATAGCGTTTCCCCAGTTCCACCGGATCACCCACATCCCTGATGTCCACAAAGTTAATTCCTTTCACCGTTTTCCCGTCTTTTACGTCCAGGCACGGAATGATTCTTTTTGTCAGCACCTTATTTTGATTTACAATTTACAAATTTCTAATTTGCCAAACGCAGGCTTCTAATCTGCCAGAGGCAGACAGGCTTCTAACTTCTAATTTCTAATTTCTAACTTCTAGCTTCCCCGGGAGGGGGATTCAGGGGGCTGATAAGTGCCGTTTTATCTGCGTTCCATTCTCCCGGGATTATATTCTCAACCACGTTTACCATTTTCCTGTCATACGGTCGTTCCACACGGATGTAATTCTCTGTAAATCCGTGCATTACATCTCCGTCGCGTTTGGATTCCCAAAGCACGGTCGCCCGTTTCCCGATTTGTTTTTCGTAAAACGATTTGGTTTTTTCATCCGAAATGACATGAAGCAAATCGCTTCGGCGTTTACGCTCTTTTATAGCCACATTGTGTTCTATTTCAAGCATTTTAGTGTCGGCGCGTTCGGAGTAGGTGAATACATGCAATTGCGAGAAATCAAGCGACCGAATGAATTGTACACTTTCTTCGAAAAGTTCGTCCGTTTCGCCCCTTACGCCCACTATGGTATCCACGCCGATAAAAGCATCGGGCAGATATTGTCTGATAATGGCCACTTTATCGGCAAAATCTTCGGTGGTATAACGTCTTTTCATCAGTTTGAGAACCTCGTTGCTGCCACTCTGGAGCGGAATGTGAAAATGAGGCATTATCCGCTTGCTTACCGATACAAACCGGATGATTTCTTCGGTGAGCAGATTAGGTTCCACCGACGAAATCCGGAAACGTACTTCGGCATCGATTTCATCGAGGGCTTTTAGCAGGTCCATAAATTTTTCGCCGTTGCGTTTTCCGAATTCTCCCGTATTCACTCCGGTAAGCACTATTTCACGGGCTCCCTGCGAAATGACTTCCTCTGCCATTTTTACTGTTTCGGCTATGGTTCCGCTCCGGCTGTGTCCTCGCGCAAGCGGAATGGTGCAAAAGGAGCAGTAATAATCGCAACCGTCCTGAATTTTCAGAAAATAACGGGTGCGGTCATCGTGCGAAACCGAAGGTTTGAACTCTTTCACTTTCAGAATATCTCCGCGCCTGATTTTAGGTTCGGATGAGCTGTTTCCATTTTCCAGGTAGCTCAGGATGTCAAATTTTTCGTTTGCACCGAGCACCAGGTCCACTCCTTCGATGCCGGCAATTTCCTGCGGTTTGAGCTGAGCGTAACAACCCGTCACAATCATTTTAGCTTTCGGATGCAGGCGGTGAAGCCGGCTGATTGCCTGGCGGCACTTGTGATCGGCCGTATCTGTTACCGAACAGGTGTTGATGATGCAGATATCGGCTTCCTCGCCCGCACGGGCTTTCACGAAACCTTCGTCGGCAAGTTGTTTCCCGATGGAAGAGGTCTCTGCAAAGTTCAGCTTGCAGCCAAGCGTATGGTAAACTACTTTTTTATTGGTAAACAGGGAGTTATCAATCATTTTTTTTTCAACATGTAAAAATACAGAATAATCGTTGTCCGCTTGATGACCCAAAATCCATTGCCAGGCCTTTTAAGGCTTGGATTCAATGGTTTAAGAGATTGACTTAAGCCAAAGTTTTTTTATAAGTTGGGCTAAAGTGCTTACATCTGTTTTCTAAATGCCCACGCCCGAAAGAGGAGTGGCAGCTAAAAATGTGTCAGGACGTTTGTTTTCAGACTACAAAGTTACAAAAAAATAGAACTATTCCGAAATGAAAAATATTTCGCGGTTTTTATTTATCTTTGCAGGTTCCAAGTCAATTTTTTTTTCAATGAAGAATATTTTCCTTTTTTTGTTTTTATCCTCATTTTCAGTCCTTTCAGCTCAGTCGAACGTCACTATACCGAATATCCAGGGAAGCGGCAACTCCAGCAGCTACAGCGGGCAGCAGGTTGCCACTTCCGGAATAGTCACAGCAGTGTATATCGGCGGCGGTATGATTAATGGTTTTTTTATTCAGGATGCTGCAGGCGATGGCAATTCCGCCACATCCGACGGTGTATTTGTGTACTCTTCGTCCAAAAGTGTGGAACCCGGCGATCTGGTACAGCTTACAGCTCGCGTAAGTGAGTACAACAACCGCACTCAGTTATCGGATGTTACCGCATTTCAGGTATTGAGTAAAAACAATACATTGCCGGCTGTGAAAATCGTTTATGATATTTACAACTGGGACTGGGAGAAATACGAAGGAATGCTGGTTGAATTTCAGCAGACGCTCTATGTGAATAATACCTACAACCTCCAGCAATACGGCGAACTGGAACTGGGCATCCGCCGGAAACCCTCACCGACAAACCTGGCTTTACCGGCCTCATCGGAATACTCGGCCCTGGTCAGTGAAAATGCCCTGCGTCCCGTTTACATGGACGATGCATACAGTTCGTACACCTATCCCGTGATTTTTGCCGACGAAAACGGCACTCGCCGAACCGGAGAACGGATTGACCGGTTGCAGGCTGTGGTCGATTATGTTAATTCAAAATATGTCGTGTATCCTGCCCGATTTCCCGTTCAGTTTTATGGAAATCCCAGAAAAACCACGCACGACGATATCGGAAACTACAACCTGAAAGTGTGTGGTTTCAACCTGGAATATTATCTTACCACACCCAATTCATCCGGCATGGGACCCTCCAACCAAACCGAGTTGGAGAGGCAGCACACCAAAATTGTGGATGCAATGCTTGCTATTGATGCCGATGTGTATGGCCTGGTGGAGATCGAACAGGGACAGCAGGCTCTCACCAAACTATCGCAGGCTCTCAATGCTGCATCTTCGGGAAAAAGTTTTTCGTTTGTCAACGATGGCGGCTCCGTGAACGGCACCTACACCAAAGCCGCATACTTGTATCGATCCGATAAGGTAACTCCCTATAAATCATTAAAAAGCATCAATTCCGAAGGACCTGCCAACCGGAAAAAACTTCAGGCTTTTACGCTGAAAAGTAACAACGAACGGTTTATGTTCGGTATCAATCATTTCAAGGCAAAAAGCGGCTGTTCGTCGGCCTCTGGCGCTGATGCCGACAAGAACGACGGGCAAAGCTGCTACAACGCTACCCGCGTGGACGAAGCAAAAGCCGTAATTGCCGCCATCAACTCCAATAAAGCCTTTTACGACGACCAGGATGCTCTGGTGATGGGCGACCTCAATGCCTATGCCATGGAAGACCCGATTCAGGCATTTGTACAGGCCGGTTTTACCGACCTGCACAGACAATTCCATGCCGACAGTGCCTACAGCTATGTGTATCGTGGTGAAGCCGGCTACCTGGATCACGCCCTGGCAAATGAAAGTATGACCCGCCAGATTACAGGAGTGACTGCCTTTCATATCAATGCCGACGAACCGTCCATCTTTGAATACAGCGGTTCGGCCTATCAGCCCAACATGTTTCGCTCGTCCGACCACGATCCGGTAGTAGTGGGAATCCGGCTGGGTGATAATGTAAATGTGAATTCTCTGCCGTTTGAGGAAAAGGTACAGATTTTACCCACCATAGTGGATACCTACTTCAGGGTACAGCATGCCGAAAATGCGTACATTCAGGTATACTCGCTGAATGGCATCAAACTCTTTCAGGACGTTGTCAGATCGGCCGATCAAGAATTTTCAGTCAGCAGTTTAGGATTAATTCCGGGAGCGTATGTAGTCCGTCTGCTGGGCGAAAACACCATTGTGAGCCGGATTATATTCGTGAAATAATCGCCGTATTGTTTGAACAGTACGAAAAAAGATTGTATCTTTGCACCCGTTATTCAAAAAATGATACACCACATGCGGCTGTGGCGTAATTGGTAGCCGCGCCAGACTTAGGATCTGGTGCCGTAAGGCGTGGGGGTTCGAGTCCCTTCAGCCGCACAGAAAACCCTTTAAGGCTTACTAATTAATAGATTAGTAAGCCTTTTGGCATTTTATATATCAGTCTGAATTTTCTCAAGTGTGGAGTACAGTTTTGATTATTAGTGATTTAATTAAAAATTATGGTTTAATCGTTAATCGTGTGAAACAAAGATAGTCCACCATTGAAAAATAGTATAGCCGCTCTAAGATTTTCAAAGTTATGGTATCCTTGAGCAACA
>SAAL01000084.1 GCA_009929445.1 Bacteroidia bacterium | reverse complement strand
TAACGGGTAATAGTATTTTCTCTAATATATTCTCAACGGATGTTTTCATGAAACAAAGATAAAAAACTTATTTCTTCACAGGAAATCCAGTAGAACCTAAAAATTAAATCTTCCATTTTCTATCTCCTTTTGGGGAAAGTACCCGCAGGGGGATAGGGGCCGGGAGATTTAGAGGGGCTATTTTACTTCGTATCCTGCACAATCACATCAGCACTTCCGTCTTGTTTCGGGTCTTTCTTTGACTTTTCTTTCAGTTCGTCGATTTGATGTTTTGGAGCCACAGCTTGTTCGTATACAGCATTTGCCATACGTTTGTAACCGTTGTAGCGCCATTTTGCGTTTTTCTCAGCTGCTTTGAAGAGTTCTTCGGCTTCAGCAGGGAATTGTTTAATCAATGATGTATAACGTACTTCGCCTTTCAGGAAGTCCTGGAATTTAGACCAATCCGGCTCTTTGCTGTCCAGCTGCATCGGGTTTTTACCTTCGTCTTGCAGGCGCGGGTCGAAACGATACAAGTGCCAGTAACCACACTCAACAGCACGCTTTTGTTCTTCCTGAGCTTTGCCCATTCCGGCAACCAACCCGTGTGATATACATGGTGAGTAAGCAATTACCACGGATGGTCCGTCATATTCTTCTGCCTCGCGGATGGCTTTCAGCGTTTGTGATTGGTTTGCTCCCATAGCCACTTGTGCCACGTAAACATAACCGTAAGTGGATGCAATCATACCCAGGTCTTTTTTACGGATTCGTTTACCGGAAGCGGCAAATTTAGCCACAGCACCTACCGGAGTAGATTTTGAGGCCTGACCGCCGGTGTTGGAGTAAACTTCTGTATCAAGTACCAGAATATTTACATTTTTACCCGAAGCAATTACGTGGTCAAGTCCACCAAAACCAATGTCGTAAGCCCATCCGTCTCCGCCGATAATCCATTGTGAACGTTTCACCAGATAATGACTTAATCCGGCAATTTGCTGGCAATGATCGCAGGTGCAGGCTTTTACCATTGGAGTGATTTTAGCTTCCAGTGCGAGTGTAGCTTCACCGTCAAAACGGTTGTCAATCCATTCCCGGAACAATCCTTTCAATTCGTCTGAACAGCAGTCGCTTTCAAAAGCTTCTGTCATCAGGCGAACAATGCGTGCCTGCATTTTTTCTTCAGCAATTACCATACCCATACCGAATTCAGCATTGTCTTCGAACAATGAGTTTGCCCATGCCGGACCACGTCCGTCAGCGCCGGTAGTGTAAGGAGTAGAAGGAGCAGAAGCAGAATAGATGGAACTACAACCGGTTGCGTTAGAAACCATCTGGCGGTTACCAAACAGCTGGGTAACTAATTTTACATAAGGTGTTTCACCACATCCGGAGCACGCACCGGAGAATTCAAACAGCGGAGTTGCCAGCTGCGTGTTTTTAACGTTACCTTTCACATTAACCAGGTGTTGTTTTGAAGAAACTTCTTCTGCGCAATAATTCCAGTTTACCTGATTTGGTTTTTGACCTTCGATAGGCATCATTTTCAGTGCTTTGCCGTTTTTATTGCCCGGACATACATCCACACAGTTACCGCAATCCATACAGTCGAGCACGTCAACCTGAATACGGAAGCGAGTGCCTTCAAATCCTTTTCCGTTGGTTTTCAGTGTGCTTTCTTCTCCGAATGGAGCTTTTGCCAGCTCTTCGGCATCCAGAATAAACGGACGGATAGAAGCGTGCGGACAAACGTAAGCACACTGGTTACACTGGATACAGTTATTCAAATCCCATTCCGGAACGAAAGAAGCCACACCACGTTTCTCGTATTTGGTAGTTCCCTGAATCCAGGTTCCGTCTTCACGACCTTTGAAAGTAGATACAGGCAGGCTGTTTCCGTTTTGTGCATTTACCGGACGAACGATGTCGCGGATAAATGCAGGTACGTTGTCGTTTACTTCTACTTTATCTGCCAGATTTGCCCATTCTGACGGAATTTCAACTTCTACATATTCACCACCACGGTCAACAGCCGCGTAGTTTTTATTTACAACTACTTCACCTTTTCTTCCGTATGATTTCACAATGGCTTTTTTCATTTGCTCAACCGCCAAATCGTAAGGAATTACATTGGTGATTTTGAAGAATGCTGATTGTAGAATGGTATTGGTGCGGTTACCCAGACCAATTTCGTGTGCAATGTCAGTTGCATTGATGATATAAAGCTTGATGTTGTTTTGAGCAAAATAACGTTTGATGTTCAGCGGAAGATTGTCTTTCACTTCTTCAGCATTCCAAACAGTATTCAGCAGGAATGTGCCGTTCTTTTTCAGGCCTTTCGTTACATCGTACAGACGGAGGTAAGCCTGCACGTGACAGGCTACGAAGTTCGGAGTGGTAACCAAATAGGTAGAACGGATAGGAGAGTCGCCAAAACGCAAGTGCGAACAGGTGAAACCTCCCGATTTCTTGGAGTCGTACTCAAAATAGGCTTGAGAATATTTATTGGAATTGTCACCAATGATTTTGATGGAGTTTTTGTTAGCTCCAACAGTTCCGTCAGCACCAAGACCGTAGAATTTCGCTTCGTATGTACCTTCGCCACCCAGTGAAATTTCTTCACCCAATGGAAGAGAAGTAAATGTAACATCATCGACAATACCTACTGTAAAACGGTTGCGCGGAGTAGGCAATGCCAGGTTTTTGTATACGGCAAATACCTGAGCCGGAGTAAAGTCTTTGGATGAAAGCCCGTAACGTCCGCCTACTACAAGCGGTTGATTTTCTGTTCCGTAAAGAGCATCTTTAATATCTAAATAAAGAGGTTCGCCGTTAGCTCCCGGTTCTTTGGTACGGTCAAGTACACAAATCCGTTTTGCAGATTTTGGAAGTACTGTTAGGAAATGTTTTGCCGAGAAAGGACGATACAAGTGAACAGAAACAAGACCAACTTTTTCGCCTTTTTCCATCAAGTGGTCAATTCCTTCGCGGATAGCTTCGGTAGCAGAACCCATAGCAATTACTACGCGGTCAGCTTCCGGATCTCCATAATAATCAAACAGTCCGTATTTACGGCCGGTAATTACAGCCAGTTGATCCAAATATTCTTCTACAATTCCAGGAAGTGCGTCGTAGAAAGGATTAGCAGCTTCGCGAGATTGGAAGTAAATATCCGGGTTTTGAGCCGTACCACGAACAACAGGATTTTCAGGATTCAAACCGCGTTTGCGGAATTCACTTAAAGCATTCTGATCCACCAATGCCTGAACAGCTTTGGCATCAATTTCTTCGATTTTCTGAATTTCGTGAGAAGTACGGAATCCGTCGAAGAAGTGTACAAATGGAATGCGGGATTTGATAGCAGCCAGGTGAGCCACTGCAGCCATATCCATTACTTCCTGCACAGAACCTGTTGCAAATAATGCACAACCTGTCTGGCGTACAGCCATAACGTCCTGATGGTCGCCAAAGATGGAGAGTGCCTGAGCGGCAATTGCACGGGCAGATACGTGATATACGCCCGGAAGCAGCTCGCCGGCCACTTTGTACATATTAGGTATCATCAGAAGCAATCCCTGAGAAGCCGTAAAGGTAGTTGCCAATGTACCGGTTTGAAGCGTACCGTGCATTGCTGCTGCCGCTCCACCTTCTGATTGCATTTCTTCAACAAGCACTGTTTCACCAAACATATTCTTTCTACCGGAAGCCGCCCATTCATCGACGTATTCAGCCATAGTAGAAGAAGGTGTGATTGGATAAATTGCAGCCACTTCGCTAAACATGTAGGCGATATGAGCGGCAGCCTGATTACCATCACAGGTAATAAATTTCTTTTCTTTTGCCATTTATTAATTTTTTTAGTTAGTTTATTTCAAGCAGTATGTAATCAATAATATTCGTTTTTTTATTGTAAAACAACCGAAAGCAGGGATTTAAAAATTTTCAATAATCGTCATTCAGTCAATCGTTTAATACAAAAAACCAAATAACCATACCGGAATTTCATTCTTCGCTCCCGTTGTTATGTTGCTAACAGCATACAGCGTATTTGGATTGTTTTTTTGATTTTTCAGACGTTCAATATACTTGAAGCTAAGTGTATTATCTATCAGAAAATCAGCGTGTTTTTTGCCCAGATTCACCTTGTGGCGTGCATGTAATGCATTGTAAAGAAACGTTCTTTGCTCGCAGACTTTATCAACATTGTTTAACATTACATGCATGATATTTGTGTTTTGCGGAAAAACGGCTTTTGGTTTTTTCGGAAAATCGTCACCTTCAGCATAAATCCAATTCAGCAAACGCGCATCTCTGAGGTATTTAATGTAATTCATTACAGTTGAACGGGAAGTTTGAATTTCATCACTCAACTGGCTAACATTCAGTGTACAAGGTGCGCATTGCATAATCAGATAAAAAAGTTTTCTGATCCGTGAAAGATACTTCAAATCTATCTGTTTGATCAGTAAAATATCAACTTCCATCATCATGTTAATGGTTTTCAGCAAATTTTCGGAATAGTTTCTGGATTCCAGAAAAAAAGGATAAAAACCGTGATGAAGGTATTCATGAAAGTAATTCATCGGATTCACAATATTACAAATTTTATTTGAAATATCGGTATGATTTTGAATAATTTCTTCGAGCGAAAAATGCTGAAAATTGTTTCCGGATTTCAGATTCAGATATTCACGGAAAGAGAAACCACGCAAATTGTAAGATGCTACCAAATCCTGAAGATCTTCGTTGTCTTCCACCAGTCGCATAACCGATGAGCCCGAAAAAATGATCTGCAGTTCAGAGTACTTGTCGTGGCAATATCTGAGTTCTTTCGACCAGTTTTCATACTTGAAAATCTGGTCGAGAAGCAGAATTCTCCCTCCTGCAGCATAAAAATCACCCGCAAAATCAACCAGTCGATGAGTGGTAAAGTACAGATTATTGAAATTCACATACAGGCAGCGTCGGTCGGTTGGCTCAAAATGATCTTTAGCATATTGGAGGAGGAAGGTAGTCTTACCTACACCCCGACTGCCTTTGATGCCAATCAGACGGTGCGACCAGTCAATTTCATCCATCAGAAGTCTTCTGACAGGTGATTCGACATGTTGAACCAAATATTGATGCGTTTTGTAAAAACCTTCCATGGATGATGATAAATCGAATACAAAATTATATAAAAAAATTCATTTTGCAAAGTGGAGTTTGCAAAATGAACAAAAATACACACGTTTTTATATTTCTGATTTGATTTAAAAACAATTGGTTTCACAGAAATATTCAAAATTAAAATTTTTTCAATTCAGGAAACCCCTTGATAGAATTCAAAAAAATAAGGAATTAATCCGAATTTTCCTGAAATTTTGCTTTATCTTTGAAACCTGAAATAGTTTTAAATCATATATTATGTACAACTCAAAGCGACTTTTTTTATTCTTAGTCATATTTTTATCTTTCGCAGCCGGTTCACAAAATAAAGTATCCAAACGAATAATGGAACTTGGAAAAACCGATAACCGCACCATGCAACACCTGGACATCCTGGCAAACCGAATAGGTGGACGACCCACGGGGTCTGATGCCTATAACACAGCAACGTACTGGGTGGCAGGATTGCTCGAAAAATGGGGACTCGAAGTTGAAATTCAGGAAGCGGGAACTGTGCCCGTTGGGTTTAACCGTGGTCCCTGGTTTGGCAGGGCTATTGGCAGTCTGAATTTGACGCTGGAGTTTGTTACGCCAAGTTACACATCAGGCACCAGGGGAATACAACGTGGACATGTAGTGATTGAACCAAAAACGCGGCAGGAGTTTGAAAGAATGAAAGGTACACTGAAAGGAGCCTGGGTGCTTATTGAGGGAAAAAATAACGGTTTCCCGGTTGACTACTCGGCCGAAGGCGATTCCATCAGAGAAGCTGTGATTAAACACAACTCCGAGGCTAAATCAGACACTGCAATGAAAACCGAACCGGCTCTGTTTTACAAGGAAATGAAAGCTGCAGGCGTTTTGGGTATTATACAGTCGGCTCCTGTGCCGTTGGTGGCCGTATACGACAAGAAAAATCTCATGAAAATGAGTTTTGAGAATCTTCCGGACCTGCCTGATATTAAGTTGAACGAAGAACAGTATCAGTTAATCAGGCAGAAGGTTGAAAAACGCGAATTTGTGATGCTGGAGTTTGACATTCGCAATCATTTCAAGCCCGGGCCGGTAAAATATCACAACGTGATCGGGAAAATAAAAGGGGTTAAATACCCTGATGAATATGTAATAAGCGGTTGTCATCTGGATTCGCACGATGCTGCATCTGGTGCGGTAGATTGCGGAACGGGCGTAGCACCCAATCTGGAAATGGCGCGAATGATAATGGCTGCCGGTGGAAATCGTCCGGATCGTACCATTTTGTTCTGTTTCTGGGCGGGTGAGGAATACGGCTTTCTTGGTTCAAAATACTGGGTGGAACACAACATGGATAAGCTTCCGCGAATTTCCAACTATTTCAACCGCGATGGAGGTCCTACGGCTGCATCAGGTCTTGTAGTGCCCGAAAAGATGGTTGAAGATATTCTAAAATGCACCGAAGGACTCGAAAATTATGACCCGAAAATACCGTTCAGTGTCGAAACGAGTAAAATCCATCCTGTGAACATTCCTTCAAAACCAGGATATACCGATGAGGCTTACTTCGCTATGAATGGTGTACCTACATTGCAGTTTAAGAATTCTGATCCGCTTGGTTACAACTTCAGTTACCGCGAAATATGGCACACCAACCGCGATCTTTACAATATGAGTATTCCGGAATATATGAATTATACTTCAGTAATTCAGGCGGTTACAATTTATAATATAGCCAATTTGAAAAATCTGCTTCCAAGAAGTGAAATTTATAAACAAAAAATTACTCAGGGGAAATAATTTTCTCACGATATAATCGTTCGAAGCGACAATGAAAACATTAATCATTTTTAGACACGGAAAAGCCGAATCATACGATGCTAAGCCCAATGATTATGACCGTGAACTTGCCGGCAGAGGAAGGCTCAACGCGGGTGAAATGGGTAAATTTATTCTTAAAAAATACGGCAAACCCGGGCTGGTGCTGGCTTCGTCGGCCAGGCGAACGCTCCAGACTGCCACCCTTGCCGCTGAAGAAACGGAGTATCCGATTACGGAAATAAAAACCGATGAAAATCTCTATCTTGCTTCTGAAAGAAGAATCATGAAAATAATCAGAAGCCTGCCTGATGATTGTGACAGTTGTCTGCTGGTAGGGCATAATCCCGGACTGACCGATCTGATCAATCAACTGAATGTGAGGCTTGACAACCTGCCTACAGGCTCTGCAGTCTGCTTTAACTTCAATACCGGAAAGTGGAGTGAAATTTCTGCTGATAATTCGCAGTTTCAATGGCTCCAGTTGGCCCGCGAGCTATAGATGAACCAGTATTTTTTGTTTTTTCAAAAAAGTTGTTTCGGTATAGTAGCCTGAAATTCCTTGAGGTAGAAAGGCTCAAAGTAAGCTACATCAGCAAAGTCATGTGCAGCATATTTTTTTTCGGCCGTCAAAATCATGTTTTTTGCCAACGGCTCTATGGAGTCAATAAACCGGGCATTCGGATGAGTAATCAACGGTTTGCATTTTGATGCACCATTGCCAAAAAAATATACCGGCTGCTGATCCAGGATTTCCTGAAATGAGTTTTCATTGATTATTTCAGCTGAGACTTCCCTTTTTAATTCCAGTTTTTCAGTATATAAAGCTGAGTAAACTTCCATTCGGCGGGCGTCAATCATGGGACAAAGCAATGCATGATCATTCAGAATGCCTGTTTTCAAAGCATCAACTGCCAGAATTTCAAGCGTACCCACCGCAATGAGCGGAATTTTGTATCCGTAACAAAGCCCTTTGGCGGTAGATACTCCGATGCGTAACCCGGTATAAGAACCCGGTCCGGCACTTACAGCTATTGCCTCCGGCTTCAGGTGCAACTCATTCATTTTGCCAATGGCTTGCTGTACAAAAGGGCTGAGCATGGCTGCATGATTCAGTCCTTCGTTATTTGAAATTTCAAAAAGACACACTCCATCGTTGCTGAGTGCTACAGAACAAACGTTGGTAGAAGTTTCGATATGTAATATTGTCATATTTCTGATGTTGTAATAAAAAACTGACTGTCAAAGATTGGATTTACAGCAGCATTTTTTTAAAAAAATTAATGATTGATTATTCCTTTCCGGTAAGCTGGATAAACCATCCGACGCTGAGTGCTGCGTTCATGTGATTGGAATTAGCAAAATAATCACTTTTTGTATTAGCAAAAATATCACTCAAACCATAATATGCCCGGAGTTCGAGCTGAAAAACGCCTGCTCTGCGGGTGTGCAGATTATAGCCCAATCCGCCTGTAAGACCGTAATCAAATGGAAAATAGACCGGTTTTACATGTTGTTCTGCATCAGAATTTTCCATGCCGTTAATGAGCACTGTTTCGTTGAGCAGATAGCTTACTTTGGGCCCGATATTAAATATAAAACGGTGAGTGTTACCCAGATACAAATGTGTAAGAAAAGGGAGTTCGAGGTAGTTGAGCCTGCGCGAGTAAAGTCCGCTTTCTTCGTCCCATCCGCGCTGCGAATAGTTCATTTCAATTTGTAAACCAACGTGCTTCTCAGTAATATATCTGAAAGCAAGGCCACCCTGATAGCCCAACAGGGGAATTTGTCTTACCGTTGGATTGAACATCATCATTGAACCGTTAGCACCAAACGATGTGCCGATATAAACTTCTGCCGGTTGGAGCAGTACGGTTTGCGACTGCAGCGATGTGCCGGATAATAATGCCAGGAATGTTATTAAAATGAACTGGAATGATTTATTATTTTTGTTTTGCTTCATCTTCTATCAGGTACAGTTTTTGATTTACATAGCCGCCGTTTTTTCCGGTTTTCACAAAATGGAGGTCGGACTGAACACCGTTGTCGAATGTTAGTGATGGCGTGGTGCGGTTGAATGTAAAGCCATCGTTCTTCATTGTGGAAAGAAAGAAAGTGGTGAGGTCGTATCCCAGCAAATCAAAGCGGGGATTGGTACCCGAACGCATTTTACCGTAATATTTCTGGTATTCCTGCTCGTAAAAATCGGTGGCAGTTTTGTTGCCGGCAAATGGTGAAATATAAAACATATGCGGTTTTTTGCTTTTCGTGTTTCGCCAGGCATACTGACCGAGAACTCCCAGGTTATACTTTGTATGCAAATCATACAGTTTATTCAGGTAGGTCTGAACTGATTTTTCGTCTTCTGTGTCGAAAATAATCAGGTTGTATTTGTCGGTAAAAAGGTAATTCTGGATGTTATCAGCATCTGAACCGGATATTTTTTTATACTCAACTTTTTGTTTGTCGAGTTTTTTCATCAGGAAATTGAAAAAATCCAATCCATCATCCGACATTTTTAAGTTTCCGGTTTCTACAAAAAGCAGATTGGCTCCTTCGAACCGGTTTTTTAATAAATTCAGCGTGAATTCATTCTGTAATTCCTGATCCGGATTAAACTGGAAAATATACGGATTGGAATCGATGTATGAAATTTTTGAACTGAAAGGTATGACCGTATTGATTTTATGACGTTTGGCAAAATCTGCCAAAACTGCTGTTTGAGTCGTATAGGCCGGTCCGATGATCAGGTCCATTTCCTGCATTTCGGGTTTGTTAATTACTTCATAAACCATTGTTTCGGTTTTTTCGATATCATAGGTGAAAATTTCATAATTCATATCACCGTTTTTTGCATTATTGATGGCTAGCAAAGATCCCATGTAAAATTCCACAAATTTTTCGACAGTTGGGTCATTCTGATTCCCTGAAAGCATAAAAGGCAACAGAAAGGCTATTTTGTACGTGCCTTTACTCAGTGTTTGTTTTGGTTGTTGAATTACCGTTGTCTGAGTGGTGGTTGTTGTGGTTGATGTAGTTTTCGGTTCCGGAACAGATGTTTCGGGAGCAGTTGTTTTTGAACTTGTTTCAGATCCGGATTTGAAGGGAATTTTCAGCGTCATTCCGGTTTTCAGCACGTCTCCCGATTCGGGATTCAGATCCTTAATTTCCTGCACAGTGACATTATATTTCTTGCTGATGGAATAAAAAGTTTCTTTCGGCTCAACCACATGCGTGATGTATGAACCTTCCGACCCGATATGAAGAACTTTTTCTGCCGGTTTAACCGTTTGCATGGTTTTTATTTCTTCTTTTTTTACAGGTGCCTGGTTTCCGTCGGTTTCGGTCTTCACCGGAGTCTGCACTTCTGCCGTTTTTGGTGTGGTTTTATTCACAGGTATCCGAATCACATCACCGGGCTGGAGTCCGCGCTCCTTTATCTGTGGATTTGCCTGAATTATTTCATCCTGAGTCACATTGTATTTACGGCTAATGGCAAACAACGTCTGTCTTCGTTCAACCGTATGTGTCACATATTCTGTGTTATCAGCAATTTTCTTTACTGATGGTGCGGCAGAGTGACTGGCAGTAGTTTTCGGGATCAGAATTGTTTGTCCGGCCTTCAATCCGTCGTGTATTTGAGGGTTGATGTTGTTGATTTCAGATTGAGAAACACCAAATTTCCTGCTGATGGCATACAGACCTTCGGATGCTTGCACTTTATATCTGTAGTATTCTTTGCCGTTAATAATTTCAGTGGTGTAGGATTCATTCTGCGTGTATATAGTTGGCAAAAAACAGGTTATGCCAATTATCAGCATGATATAAAACTTATACTTCATGTCTTGAAATTATAATTAATGTTTTTTAAAAATCAAGGTTTCCGAAAAAAACGATTTACAAATGTACGAAAATTTACACATCATAATGAATAATCAACAATAAATAACGCTTTTTTTTGTTTATAGAAGAGTAATTTCACAGTTTTAAGGGAATTGGTTTTCCCGGGTGTTTTATTGCTGATAATGAAAACAATAACCTGTATGAAGCGCATTATTTTATCTGTAATCATGATAATTTCAGTCGTTGCATCTTTTGCACAGTTGTATGCTGTGGGTCAGTATGCTGAAGTTTCGCTTTCGGGCGATGTCAATCATATTTACATCTTCGGTTCCATCGACGACCAAACCGAAATACATTACAAAAGCAGTAACCCGACTGTTTACATTCAATGGTTTACTTATCTGAATGGAACAAGAACACCTCTGACATCCGTTTCAACCACTTCTTCGCCTTCAACTATTGATACATATTTCAAACCTCAGAACAACACCGGATACATAGTGAGTGTGGATGGGAAAGAAACCACATTTTGGGTATATGATTACAGCCGGTATTTATTTACTTCTAATTCGTTCGGCGTTTCAGATGCTGATTCACCCTGCGAAGAAGTAAGTGTGAGCTTGCAGGGAGTAATTCCTGAATTTACCTATCAAAGTCCTACCGGAAGAATTGTGTTATTACCACGGTCTTATGAGCTGAAATACACTACATTGAGCTGGAATGGCGAAAACTGGGAGAATAAAGATACCACACTGAATATGTCGGTTCCACCGCTTCATTTTCAGGTTCCCGTACCACTTACAAATACAGCATTCACGCTTACAGGCGATGAATATGCCCGGAAAATGAACTTACAGCCCGGAGTCATCATTTCGGATGAATATAAAACGAATGCAGTAAAATGTAAGATAACCACCCTTACGGCAGCCCGCTCTGAACTGAATGAGAATGAACGTCCTGATACTACCACATTGAGCGGTTCAGCACCACTTGAAATTCAGTTTTTCGGCAATCCGACACCGAATGTCAGAAATTTCCTCTGGAAAATTTACAAAGACGGAAACCTGATGCTTACACGCACTACTCAGGATCATCAGTATAATTTTACCGAATCGGGCAATTATAAAGTCAAATTGCAGGTGAGCAACAATTTTTGCACCGATTCAGCGTTTGTCGATGTTATTATTTCTGAATCTCAGATAGTTGCACCCAAAATATTTACACCCAACGGAGATGGATTCAACGATGAATTTCGGGTAGCTTACAAATCCATCATCGAATTTAATGCAACGATTATAAATCGATGGGGTCGTGTGCTGTTCAAATGGACCGATCCTGCCAAAGGCTGGGACGGGAAAATCAACGGTAAACCTGCAGCCGAGGGAACATATTTCTACATCATCACTGCCAAAGGTTCCGACGGAAAAATATACCCGCTCAAAGGACATATTAATTTACTGAGATAAATCAGGCTTGTCACATTCTCCCGATCCCGTAAATTGCCGACCGGGTTTACTTCCGAATACATTTATCATTTTTTTTCAATATGCCTGAAAAACATACCAAAGTACTTCAGAAAAACATTATTTTCGGCGAAAAATTTAGCAAATAGTTCCAAAATTGTTAACTTTGCATGCAAAACAGATTTAAAAAGTCTTGCTTGGTTTTTCGAATGAGCTTTTTTATCTAAAACCATACAGCAAATTCACCTAAATAACTGCACCATGACTATCCGCCAATTATCTGTATTCATGGAGAATAAATCAGGTATTCTCAACGAGATATTATCGGTACTTGCCCAAAACAACATAAACATAGCAGCCCTCACAGTAGCTGATACGAATGATTATGGTATTTTACGCCTGCTTGTTTCCGATCCTCAATCAGCACTTGAAAAGCTGCGGGAGAAACAATTTACAGTCCGTCTTCACGATGTCCTTTCGCTGGAAATGGCTCCCGAACCAGGTTCTCTATATCGAATTTTGCATCATTTTGCCGAAGCGCGTATCAGTATGGAATATGTGTATGCTTTCAGTTTTGGAAGCAAATCCATCGTGGTATTCCGCACGGACAATCGGGAGAAAGCTGAGAAAGTAATCAAAGAGAATGGGTTGAAATCGGTGAGGGAAGAGGATTTGAAACCCACCCAAACCCTTTCGGAGTGAGGGCTTTAACTCACATTTCAAGATTATATACAAAACTTCAAAATAACAATATAAAGTCTCCCTTCGGGGAGCCTGCCTGCCGCAGGCAGGATTTAGAGGGACTATGTGGAACAAAGAAATAGAGTGTATAACTCGCCAGAAAATGCGGGAATTGCAGAGTGAAAGATTGCGTGAATTAGTTCAACGTGTGTATAATAATGTGCCTTTTTATCAAAAAAAAATGGACAATGCAGGTTTGAAACCTACTGATATTAAGTCGATTGATGATATTTCAAAATTGCCATTTACCAGTAAACAGGACTTGCGCGATAATTATCCTTTTGGACTTTTTGCTGTGCCGATGAAAGACATTGTGCGCGTACATGCATCGAGCGGTACCACCGGAAAGCCTACGACTGTTGGATATACCCGAAATGACATCGAAATCTGGAAAGAAGTGGTAGCAAGGTGTTTTACCATGTGTGGAATAGGTAAAGATGACATTATGCAGGTGGCATACGGTTACGGACTGTTTACCGGAGGACTTGGAGCACATTATGGTGCTGAAGAAGTTGGGGCATCCGTAATTCCCATTTCGGGCGGAAATACCCGCCGCCAGCTTCAGCTCATGTCCGATTACGGTGTCACAGCGCTGGCGTGTACACCTTCTTATGCGCTGCATCTGGCCGATGCCATGGCCGAACACGGTTATTCACTCAAAGACATGAAAGTGAAGAAAGGAGTCTTTGGTGCCGAACCCTGGACTGAAAATATGCGACTGGAACTGGAACGAAAATGGGGAATCCACGCATTTGATATCTATGGACTGAGTGAAGTGATGGGACCCGGAGTTTCCAACGATTGTGAGTTTCACAGCGGACTCCATGTTAACGAAGACCATTTTTTCCCTGAAATAGTGCATCCGGATACCAAACAGCCTGTAACAGAGGGAGAAATGGGTGAACTTGTATTCACCACACTTACCAAAGAGGGCATCCCTCTCATACGCTACAACACGCGCGACCTGTCATCACTGAATTATGAAAAGTGTGAATGCGGACGGACACTCGTAAGAATGAAGAAAATTACCGGACGAAGTGATGATATGCTCATCATACGTGGTGTGAATTTGTTCCCATCGCAGATAGAACATGTACTGCTCGAAATGGGCGAAACATCGGCTCACTACATGTTGTATGTCGATAGGCACAACAACCTGGATACACTCGAACTACAGGTGGAACTTGATGAAAGCAAACTGACCGATACAATCAAAGACCTTCAGATTCTCTCAAGAAAAATAGAACATGCGCTGAACAGTGCAATCGGATTGAGTGTGAAAGTTACGCTGGTAGAACCGAAAACCATAGCACGAAGCGAAGGAAAAGCCGTGAGGGTAGTGGATAGACGGAAAGCCCCCTAAATCCCCCAAAAGGGGACTTTCTGAAAGTGCAAAGAATTAGAATTTGAAGTATTTTCAAATTTGTTTTGTATTTTTTTTGTTTGAAAGTAAAATTCAACCTTTATTATTAAAATTCATTCATTTAATTAAATAGTGCTCACCAAAAGTCCCCCTTCGGGGGATTTAGGGGGCTTTTTATTATGATACAAAAAAATATTGTTGACAATCTTTTTTCACAATTCGGAACCGAAGATATCAATCAGCTTTCAATCCGTCAGGTAGGAAAACTGGTTGCACAAATAGAGCAGCAGAGTGGTGTGGAATTTATCCACATGGAAATGGGAGTTCCCGGC
>SAAL01000083.1 GCA_009929445.1 Bacteroidia bacterium | reverse complement strand
GCGACATAAAGTTACTGATTTTCAGCGACTTTACCAAATAAATATGCTGCTTTTTTGTTATAATTCAGCAAGTTATGATACTTGCGAAAGTTGAATTATATTGCTAAATACTGCATTTATTGCTTATTATTATGGCAAAATGAAAGAGGATGTCCTATTTCGAGACATCCTCTTTTTTTTATTATAAGCTATCCGAACGATGTTACAGACTTTCGCCGAAATCTTCCTTGAATTTAGCCATCAGGCGTTGAGGCCAGTCGTTCACCGGTTCGAGTCCTCCCATGAAGAAGCGGAGCACAGGCGGTTCGTACACAAATTTCAGTCCACCTATCAGTTCGCGGTTGTCGTAGAGCCAGTTTACGCGGTCTTCCACGTATTTGATCTGCGAGAGGGTGAATACACGGCGCGGTACTGCCAGGCGAACCAGTTCCATATCGGCGTAGGTTTCGTTGCCGTATTCGTCGCGCTGGTTGGAGATGGAGCCGCGCTCCATGCCGCGGATACCTGAAATAAGGAACAGCGCTGCTGCCAGCGATCCGGCCGGATACTGCGACTGCGGGATGTGTGAGCATATCTGCATGGCATCCAGGTGTACACCCAACACACCGGCGGGTTTGATTACCGGAATGTTTTTCTTGTCGAGTTCGTTTACAAGGTATTCGATGAAGTTGGGGCTTTGGCAAATCACGGTTTCATCCAGTGTCTCGTAAAGTCCTACCGCCATGCTTTCTATTTCGCGCACCGAGATGCCTCCGTAGGTGAGAAATCCTTCGTAAAGAGGTACGAGGGCTTCCAGTTCCTTATAGATGCCGATGTCGTTGGTGCAGATGCCGCCTCCGCGCGACGAACTCAGTTTGCGCGCCGAGAAATACACCAGGTCGGACAGGTCGGTCATCACCCTGATAATCTCTCCGAGCGAGCTGTTTTTGAATTCTTCCTCGCGTTTCATCACCAGGTAAGCGTTTTCGCCCAGCAAGCTGGCGTCGAGCACCAGGCGGATTCCGTATTTGTCGGCCAGTGCGCGTACATCACGCAGGTTCTGCACCGAGAATGGCTGTCCGCCGATGAGGTTGGTGGAAGCTTCCATGCGGATGAAAGGGATGTTTTTCGGCTCGTGGAGTCTGATCATTTCCTCCAGCTTTTCGATGTTCATATTCCCTTTGAACGGATTTGAAGAGTTCACCACGTAAGCTTCGTCGTAGAGCAGTTCCACTATTTTACCGCCATTTTCGGTAATGTGTGCCATTGCGGTGGTGAAGTGGTAATTCATCGGTATGAGGTTGCCGCTTTTGATGTATGCTTTGGAGAGGATGTTCTCTGCGGCGCGTCCCTGATGCACGGGGAGGTAATATTTTTTGCCCAGCACATCTTCCACGGCTTTCTGAAGCCTGAAAAAGCTCTGCGAACCGGCGTAAGCATCGTCGGCCTGCATCATGGCCGAAAGCTGATTGTCGCTCATGGCGTTGGTGCCGCTGTCGGTGAGCATATCCAGAAATACATCCAGCGTACTCAGGCGGAAGGTGTTGAATCCCCCTTCGTAAAGCGCTTCGAGCCGCCGTTCGATGGGTACGAGGTGGAGTTTTTGTACAATACGTGTTTTGTGTAACTCAAGCGGAATGTTTTCTCCGCTGTAAAATTTAATTTCCTGCATGTTGTTGCGTTTTTTTGTCGAAATAACGAAGTGTGTATGTATGTGTGTTTCTTTTATAAATAGTGTCTGAGGAGTTTATTCCGTACAGACAGTAATAACAAAATGTATTATCTGTAAGCCCGAAATAAACAAAATTGTTCTCAAAACCGAATTTATGCGTGCAAAGATACTGAAATTTGAAAAATAATGCATTAAAAGGTAAGAAAATGTATGATTTTAGTAAAAAAAGCTTTCAGCAATCAGATATTGACGGAACACGGAACACGGAACATGAAACCAATTGTAATTTTTCAATCGAGAATTATTTATAAATCACACAGGATCTACATCCATACTTATTTTCAATGATTTATAAGGCTCGCGGGTGAGGAGCTGTCCGGTGATTTGTTTCAGGATTTCTTTCGCTTTTTCGGTGGAGGAAGCGGTTTCTATCTTGAGCAGGATGTTTTTTATATACAGATTCTGAATGCGTGATACAGGTGGTATATTCGGTCCGAACACCCGCTTGCCGAACACTTTCCGAAGCTCCGCGGCAAGCTCCTGTGCTGCCCGTTCGGTGGTTTTTATGTCGCGGTGACGCAGCGTGATTTCTATCAGGCGGGTGTAGGGCGGGTAGCCAAACTGACCCCGCTCGGTGCATTGTGTGCTGAACATGGCTGCATAATCGTTGCGCAGTACCTGCCCGATGACCGGATGCTCCGGTGCGGAGGTTTGCAGTACCACGGTGCCGCGCTTGTTCTTGCGCCCTGCGCGGCCGCTTACCTGCGCCATGAGCTGGAATGCCCGTTCGTGCGAGCGGAAATCGGGAAAATTGAGCATGTTGTCGGCATTCAGAATGCCTACCAGACTTACCCGCTCAAAGTCAAGTCCTTTGGTTACCATCTGAGTGCCCACCAGGATATCCACCTTTCCCTGTTCAAAGTCGGTGATGATTTTGTCGTACGATTTTTTATTGCGTGTAGTGTCCACATCCATGCGTGATATGTGTGCCTGAGGAAAAAACTCTTCGATCTCCTGTTCGATTTTTTCAGTACCGAATCCCTTGTGCTCGAGTTGCGGCGTGTTGCAAACGGGGCAGAGTTCGGGGATGTGCTCTGTGTACCCGCAGTAGTGGCAGGTGAGTTTGTTTAGAAATTTATGTACCGTGAGGCTTACGTCGCAGTTTTTGCATTTCGGTACATACGCGCAGCCCCTGCACTCCAGGTAGGGTGCATATCCGCGCCGGTTCTGAAACAGGATGATCTGCTCGTTGTTTTGCAGTGCTTTTCGGATTTTTTCGAGCAGCAAGGGAGTGAAATGACCTTCCATCTGTTTTTTGCGGTATGCTTCTTTGGTATCGGCTATCAGAATATCGGGCAGTTCCATCTCGCGGTAACGCTGATTGAGAGCCACGTAGCCGTATTTTCCGGTTTTGGCGTTGAAATAGCTTTCGATGGCCGGAGTGGCACTGCCGAGCAGGGTGTTGGCACCGTGGAGCGAAGCCAGCACGATGGCTGCATTGCGGGCGTTGTATCGCGGCGCAGGATCAAACTGCTTGTAGCTTGTCTCGTGCTCTTCGTCCACAATGACCAGTCCCAGTTTACGAAATGGTACGAAAAGCGCCGAACGTGCCCCTATCACTACTTCACAGCCCTTGTCGTGCAGCAGGGAGTTCCAAATTTCCACCCGCTCGGCATCCGAGAAGCGGGAATGATACACGGCGAGTTTATTGCCGAAAATACGTTTCAGGCGGGAGGTGAGCTGTGTGGTCAGTGCAATTTCAGGTACCAGGTAAAGCACCTGCTTTTTTTCGGACAGGGTTTTTTCTATCAGGTGGATGTAGAGTTCGGTCTTGCCGCTCGACGTAATGCCGTGAAGCAACACTGTTTTCCTGTCGGTAAACTGCCGGTTGATTTCTTCGAGCGCTGTCTGCTGATATTCGTTGAGCGGATGTTTTTCTTCCGTGAGCACTTCCGAGCGGTCGAGCCGTCCGGTTTCTTTCTGATAGATCTCCAGCACATTCCGTCCGGTCAGGCCGTTGAGCACGGCAGGCGAGCAACCCGACTTTTCGAGCAGTTCTTTCTTTGAAACTTCCACGATGTTGTTTTTGGACAGGCATTTGGACAGTTCGATGTATTTCATCAGCAGTTCCAGCTGTTTCCGCGAACGGCTCAGCTCGTCGAAAATTCGTCGGAGTTCCTCTTCGGATGCTGCTTCGGAGGTGAGCCGGATGTAGTTTTCGGTTTTCGGACGGTATTTTTCGGTCAGTTCTTCGCTTACTTCCACCAGTCCTTTTTCCATCAGTTTTTTCAGTAGGGGTAATGTGTCTCTCATCTCAGTGACCTTATTCAGGTCCGATACCGTATGAATTTTTCCGTCAGACAGGGCATCGATGATTTTATATTCTTTTTCGGTCAGTGTCGTTTCTTCCTCGTATGCCGGATTGATGCGCACCTGAGTTTCGCTCTCCAGCTTCAGCCCGGCAGGTATGGCAGCCTGATAGACTTCGCCCGGATACGCCATGTAGTATGCACTCATCCATTCCCAGAATTTAAGCTGCGGAAAACGGACGACCGGATGCTCATCCAGCAGGCAGATGATTTCTTTGGCCTCGTAGAGGGTGGGAGCCATGCTGTGGATAACGCAAACGATGGCAGTGTACATTTTCTTTTTTCCAAAGGGGACTACCACACGCATGCCGGTGCACACCGAACCCGCCCACTCATCCGGAACGGAATAGGTGAACGTGTTGCCCAGTGGCAGCGGAAGTATGACGTCAATGTATTTCATCAAATTGTTTGAATGTTTGAATTTTTGGATGTTTGGGTGTTTGAATGTTTGAGTGTTTGAGTGTTTGAATGTTTTGCTAAATAATCTTCAAGTCTTTATGTTTTCATGTCTTCATGCAATCAAGTAACACTCCCGTCAATCATAAAACGTTGTCAAAAGTTCTCTTACGCTCACTTTGGGGTTTGGGGACTGAGTAGCTGCAATCCAATCAACCAATTCACCAATCTCCCGATAGCTATCGGGACAATTCACCAATCAACCAATCAACCAATCAACCAATTAACCAATTCACTAATCAACTAATTAACCAAACCTCAACGGATTTACCTCACAACTTTCTGTGTGGTCGTTGACCATACCGGAAGCCTGCATGAAAGCGTAGCAAATCGTAGTGCCCACAAATTTGAATCCCCGCTGCTGGAGGGCTTTGCTCATGGCATCCGATTCGGGTGTGCTGGCCGGAACTTCGGATATGGACTGATAGTGATGGTGGATGGTCTGATAGCCGGTAAACTGCCAGATAAATCGGTCGAACGAACCGAACTCCGTGACCACACGCAGAAAAGCAGCGGCATTGGTTACGGTGGCGCGTATTTTGGCCTGGTTGCGTATGATGGAAGCGTCCTCCATCAACTCCCGGATTTTACTTTCGGGGTACGATGCAATTTTCACGGGATCAAACTGATCAAACGCCCTGCGGAAATTCTCCCGCTTGTAGAGCACTGTTCGCCAGCTCAACCCAGCCTGAAAGGCATCGAGAACCATAAATTCAAACAGTTTGCGGTCATCGTGCAGCGGTACACCCCATTCGGTGTCGTGATAAACTTTCATCAGCGGATCGTTGGCGTGCCACGAGCAATCTGTTATTTCTATTGTTTTTTTTACTAAATTTGCCACCGTTTTTTTTGTTAGTTGCACAAAATTACAAATTCAAATTGAAAATTGAATGTAATTCGTTTATAAATAATGCATGAATCCGATCGAAATCATTCAGAAATACTACGATAAAAAGAGTAAACTGTATAAAATTCTTCTGAAACACAGCTGCCAGGTGCGCGATAAGGCACTGGAAGTGGTTGACCGACATCCCGAGTTCGGAGCAGACCGCCAGTTTGTATCCGATGCTGCCATGCTGCATGATATCGGCGTGTACCTTACCGATGCGCCCGAGATCGAATGCTTCGGCACTCATAAATACGTGGCTCACGGTTACCTGGGTTCCGAAATTGTAGCCCGCGAAGGTTATCCGCAGCATGCGCTGGTCTGCGAGCGGCATACGGGCCTCGGACTGAGCCTCGAATGGATCGAAAAGCGCAATCTGCCTGTTCCTCACCGCGATATGCGCCCCGTTACCATCGAAGAGCAGATTGTATGTTATGCCGATAAGTTTTACTCTAAAACCAAACTCAGCCGCGAACTGAAAGTGGATAAAATACTGAAAAAACTGGGCAAGTATGACGAGTCGCAGGTGGAGCAATTTCTCGAGTGGCACAAACGGTTTGGATAAATTTACATTTATCGGAACGAAAGTGATGGGCAATGGCTTAGTTAAAGAAGGTTAAATTAATTAAAAAGTAAGCTGATATTCAGTGTTTTTATGTTTTACAACATTTTTTTAGGTAACTTTGCACCGAAAATCAAAGAATTGAAAAATTTAAATTCATACTAAATTTATAGAAAATTATGTTTACAGAAAGAATTGGTTCAAATGCAGGCTTGATCTGGGCTGCTTTGGAAAATGGAGAAATGGAAGTGAAATCGCTTAAAAAAGCAACCAAATTGACAGAAAAAGATTTGAATCTTGCTTTGGGATGGTTGGCACGCGAAGGTAAAGTGTCATTCAGAGAAGTGGAGAAAGATCTTTACGTTGCGCTGGCATAACACAGAAAGTAATACGTATAAAAAAAGCGGAACAGTTCACAAAACTGTTCCGCTTTTTTGGTATAACATCCGGCAGTTTCTATATAAATTCCACTTTCAGATTTTCCACTTTTCCGTTGAATTTACCTGTTTCTTTCAGCGGGAAAACCAGCGTTTGCACTCGTTTGCGTTTGTCTTTTTTTACATTCACATCGTCAGGGTGGGGTATTACCCGGAGGGTTTCTTGAAGCTTACCGTTCACATAAAGCGATGTTTCCATGTTCGTACCTTCAATGCTGATATGTACTTTCTGTCCTTCGGGCACGGTGTAATTAAACTGATAATCATATCCGTTGCGACTGAAACCCAGTTTGCCGTCAGCAGGAGCAGTGAGGTAGAATACCGAATTATCGGAGATAAACAAAGCTGTTCCATTCGGATTCCTGCCGGCTGTAACATCGAAACTTGTCCGGTAATTCCAGCCGATATCGGTGAGTTTTTGTTTCAGTGGTTCTCCCTGAGTTGGTTTTCTGATTTCAAACACAACTCCTTTTTCTGATTTTGCAGGTATGGAGAGCATGTTCTGTCCGGGTGCTTCACTCAGCAGCTTCCTTTTAGCGTCAAACTCAGCAAACGGCAGTTCGACCTTCCTGCCTGTCCACATTTTCACGGCAAGCGTTTGCATGGCCGGATAAATACGGTGATAAACATCCTGAGTGCTGATTCCATTGCCAGGGTGGTCGTTCCATACGGCAAACATACCTCCTTTAATCTGCGGATGTTTCTCCTCAAAAGTTTCTCCGCCAATCACTGCGGGTGTCCAGTTTTCGTACAGATGTTTCGTGTTCAGGTAATCATAATAATAGCCTGCAGCAGGCACTATGTAAACCAGTCCATCGGGTATGCTCATCACATCGTAGCCCAGTTTCATCATGTCGCGAGGCTGCGCATAGCCGTTGTACCAGCAGTTCATCAGCACATCTTTCACCTTTACGGGAGTATCGCCTTTGGCATGCGTAAGTGCTCCCCAGAGTGCCGCTTTTTTGCCGTATTTTTCCACTTCTTTGATGTAATAATCGGTAAAATAACGGAATTTCTCCACCACAGCCTTATCTTTGTTGCTATACTCATCGGTGCCGATATGCACATATTCATTTACAAAAACCGGATTCGGGCCTTCCAGGTATTCTTTGAAAAGTCCGTCCAGGAATGTGTATGTTTTCGGATTGAATAAATCCAAATGGTCCATTCCGTATTCCTTGCTGCCTATTTCGGACAAATAGTGGGTGAATGCGAGTGTGTGTGCCGGAGCGTCAATTTCAGGAATGACAGTTACACCCTGCGCAAGTGCATCCTGCTGAAACCGGCGGAATTCCGCTTTGCTGTAATGTCCGTCTTTAGCAGCCAGGCCGGGATAGGTTTCACTTTCCAGACGGAATGCAGCGTACGTTTTGCTCCAGTCGTTGCCGAAATGCTGTATAAAACCGTTGTCGTTCAGATGCACCTGAAAAGTGTTCATCTTGTAATACGACATCAGTCTTACTACTGCCTGCAGGTATTCCATCGGAAAAAACTTACGGCCAACGTCGAGCATAAATCCGCGCTTCGGATAATCGGGAAAATCGGTGATAGTACCTTTGGGAAGCGAGTGCGACTGTTCCAGCATCTGCAGCAATGTGCGCGTAGCCCAGTACAGTCCGGTTGTGCTGTTTGCCGTCACCTGCACCGATGTGCCGATGTCAATGCGGTAAGCTTCTTCACCGTTCGCTTTCAGAGAGTCAGGATGAATTGTAAACGAAATAACTCCGGCTGAATTTGAACGACCGGCATGAAGATTTAATTTTTTGCCGAACATATCTTTGTAGTCGGCTGCAAACTGACGGGCTACCTGATTAGAGGCTTCGTCAGAAACGATTTTTATTTTCGGGCAAAACAGCAATACCCCATCGCTGGTTTTCCATTCTTTGAGTTCGGGGATGACAAAAGGTTTTGCGTTTTGGGCAACAAGGGATATTGAAAAAAGGAGTGAAAAGAATAAAAACAAGGTTTTCATAGCATCAATTGTGATTTTTAGTTAAGCTGGTTTCTGTCAGTGCCTTTCGGTACAAAATCAGAAAAACAGAGTACAAATATACGACTAAAATCGTTATCAGTAAGCCCTCAGACTCATTTACGAAGCAATCATTAACAAAATCAAACTTTTTTTTGAAAAAAAAATGAGTTGTCGTGACAACCGGATGCCGGCATGCGGTTGTGAAATGTGGCTTTTCAATCTTTCGGGAGAAACAAAGCATACCCGGATAAAAAAACAGCTCAAAACGGTTGGTTTCGAGCTATGGATAACGACTTTAGAGAAATGAAATGCATTCCGGGAAAGGGATAATAACTTATCATCGCGGATTAATCCCCGCTTTGTCCGGCTTCTCTTTGTCTGGCCTTTTTGTGTCTTCGCCATGCGGCCATCCTGCTGAAAATGAGGATAGCGATAATGATAAAGATTACAGCTACAACTACCGGAATGGCAAGTGCCGATACAGATGCGCCCAGTGCCACCACATTTTCACCGGTGGAAACAACAGGATTAGCTGTGCCGGCGGTGAATTTGCTGGAAGCGAAACGTGAAAGAGCACTTCCGCTCTGCATGGTTGCAGCAGCTCCACCACCCACCACAAAGCCCATGATCCACTTCATGAATTCGTTGTCAACCGGCAGAACAGATGTCATCAGCAGCGTACCGGCGCCCACAGCCATCGGAGTGGTAATGGTATCCAGCAGGTTATCCACAAAGGGAATGTAATAAGCCAGCACCTCTACCACAGTAGCCACACCAAAACTGATCATAGCAGGCCAGCTTCCAAGCCAGGCAAAACTGTCGGAAAGAGGAATAATATTGAAGTGGGCCGCCACACTGGCAACCAGCATTGGGATAAATACCCGAAAACCGGCACTGGCACTTAAGCCAATCCCCAAAGCAACGGCAGTAATAATTTCAGCATTCATAACTTGGCAAATGTAGTTAAATTTTTGAAAATCAGAAAAAAATTGTCGGTTTTTTTGAAACTCAAACAATACTCCTGCAAATATCGTGCATGTTTTTGAATGCTGGGAACTGATATAAAAAAAACTGCGGTTGTGATTTAACCGCAGTTTTTTTGTAGCTAACTTCAGGGAGTTTTATTTCTTTACCTGTTCTTTCAGTAAGGCAAAATTAATCACCTCCATAATATCCGTTACGTAGTGAAATTTTAAGCCTTTCAGGTAAACGGTTTTTATTTCATCTATGTCTTTCCGGTTTTCTTCGCACAATACGATATCGGTGATGCCGGCACGTTTTGCAGCCAGAATTTTCTCTTTGATACCGCCTACGGGGAGCACTTTGCCGCGCAGGGTTATCTCACCGGTCATGGCCACATTTTTTCTCACTTTTCGTCTGGTGAAGGCTGAAACCAGCGATGTCACCATCGTTACGCCTGCCGAGGGTCCGTCCTTGGGGATGGCTCCCTCCGGAATGTGTACATGTACGTTGTTTTCTTCTATCTTTTTCTGATCTATTTCCAGTTCGGCAGCATGAGCTTTGATGTACTGCATGGCGAGCATGGCCGATTCTTTCATCACATCTCCCAGGTTACCAGTGAGGGTGAGTGCCGGAGTCTTTCCCGGGCTCAGGCTGCTTTCGATAAAGAGTATCTCGCCGCCCACGCTTGTCCAGGCAAGCCCTGTAACTACTCCGGCATATTCGTTGCCTTCGTATCTGTCGCGGCTGTATCGGGGTGTACCGAGATAGGTTTTCACATCTTCCGGTGTAATTTCTACGTTGTATTTCTCCTTTGTAGCTACTTTCAATGCTACTTTTCGCATCAGTCCGGTTATTTTCCGGTCCAGTTCGCGCACTCCCGATTCGCGGGTGTACTGATCAATAACCTGGCTTACCACGGGTTTGGTGATTTGCACCTGTTCGGTGGTCAGTCCGTGGTTTTCAAGTTCTTTTGGCACCAGGTGACGAACCGCAATTTCCACTTTTTCCTCCTGGGTATATCCGCTTACTTCAATAAGTTCCATCCTGTCGAGCAGCGGTCGCGGTATGGCGTTCAGGTTGTTGGCAGTGGCAATGAAAAGTACCTTGGTCAGGTCGAAATCAATGTCCAGGTAATTATCGTGAAATGCATGATTTTGCTCCGGATCAAGTACTTCGAGCAAAGCCGACGACGGATCGCCTTTATAATCGGCGTTGATTTTGTCCACTTCATCCAGTACGAAAACCGGATTGGCCGATTCGGCTTTTTTGATGTTTTGCATGATGCGGCCGGGCATGGCACCGATGTATGTGCGGCGATGACCGCGAATCTCCGCTTCGTCGTGCAGTCCGCCGAGCGACATACGCACGTATTTTCGGCCCAGTGCAGCTGCAATGGACTTGCCCAGCGAGGTTTTGCCCACACCCGGAGGTCCGTACAGGCAGATAATCGGCGATTTCATGTCGCCTTTCAACTTAAGTACAGCCAGGTGTTCCAGTATGCGTTCTTTCACCGTATCCATGCCGAAATGGTCTTTTTCCAGTACCTTTTTGGCATTTTTCAGGTTGAAGTTGTCTTTGGTGTATTCTCCCCAGGGAATATCGAGCATGGTTTCCACGTAGTTGAGCTGCACGGTGTATTCCGGCGAATGCTGGCTCATGCGCTCCAGTTTACGGAGCTCTTTTTCGAATATCTTACCTACCGGTGCAGTCCATTTTTTGCTTCGGGCACGTTCTCTGAATTCCTGCACGTCGTATTCGGGCGAGTTTTCGCCGAGTTCGCTCTGGATGGTTTTCATCTGCTGCTGCAGGAAGTATTCGCGCTGCTGCTGGTCAATGCCCTCTTTCACTTTATTCTGAATGGAGGTTTTTATTTCAATCATTTGAAATTCCTTGTTCAGCAGGTTGAGTAGCTGATAACCCCGTTCCATCACATCGTCGATTTCGAGCAGCCGCTGCTTTTCTTCCACATTGATCCCGAAGTTGGTGCAGATGTAGTTAATAAGGAAAACCGGATTTTCGATATTTCGGATGGCAAAAGCCATTTCCGGAGGCACAATGCCTGAACCTTCGATGATTTTTACAGCCAGATCGCGAATGGTGGATGAGAGGGCGATGAATGATTTGTCGGATGTGTCGGGCAGCACGTCGTCAACAGGATAAGCTTTGGCTTTCAGGTAAGGCTTGTTGCTCACCAGTTCGCCCAGGCGGAAACGTTTTTTCCCTTCCAGAATTACGGTGGTAGTACTGTCGGGCATTTCGAGCACACGTACGATATGTGCTGCCACACCCATTTTATAGAGTTGATCGATGGTGGGATCTTCTACCTTTTTATCAATCTGTGTGCAGGCACCAATCAGCCCGTCGTTGGCCTGAGCCTGGCGGATAAGCCGCAGCGATTTGGGGCGTGCTACCGAAACCGGAACCAGTACGCCCGGATAAATAACCATATTGCGAAGGGGCAGAATGGGTAATTCATCGCCCGGATTGAGATTAATTTCTGTAGGGTTTTCATCCAGTGAAATAATCGGATATACTTCCGATTCACCCATCATTTCATTTGTAAATAGATTGTCGAACTGCTTTTTCATCTGACGTTTTTTCTCTTTTATACTCTTTCAAACTGCCAAAATGGCATACGTTCAATTTCTCTGATTGTTTGGAAATTGAATAACCTCTTGAATATCTTAGTTTTAGTAGTATTGTGGTTAGTGTGTCTTATTTTTAAGTCAATTGTTGTGCCAAAGACATATCCGGGCTTTTTGTCATTAAAAAAGGTATATATCTGAAAAAGTCGCCGAATACCCATAAAATGATAATATAAGGAAACAGTAACTTGTTTATCAATCAATGAATTTTTTCCATTCATTTTCAGACAAATAATGGATAAATAATAAAAAATATGCTATTTTTGCTTAATTTTTCATTCTTGTGATATGAGAAAAATTTCCGGCTATATTCTGTTGTTTTTTTCTGTACTTTTTCTCGCTGTTTTTTGTAAACTGGAAGGGAAAAAGAGCGGAAATCATTCCATGAGCCTGAAAAAAAATCCTCCCGATACCACTTTGTTTCAGCAAGCGCTCAACGAATATCTCGCTACCCTGGATTCGGCAGATCAGTCATTTTATAATCAGATTTATGAGCCTAAGGGGATGAATTCTTTCTGGTTTTCGGACCTGAACCGCGCTGCAGCTCATATCGATACACTGAACAAGGTGATTTCAGCTTCGTCAGATCACGGCATCCGGCCGGAGTATTTCGATATAAAAAGCGTAGTGGATTACACAGCTGTACTTGATTTCAAAAAACCGGATTATGCTCAACTTGCAGTAGCCGAGATTATGCTTACGGATGTATATTTTAAGTATTGCAGGGGCATGAAATTCGGATTCATCAATCCGCTGAAGCTTTATCCGAAAGACTATTTTATTCAGATACAACAACCGGACAGCGCTTTTGTGAATTCAATATTTTCTAACCCAGACTCACTGCGTGTTTATCTGGATCATGTTGTCCCGAAAAACAAAGAATACATCTCCCTTCAGCAAGAAATGCAAAAACTCAGACTACTGAAGGATTCGGTTTTTCCCTCCATTCCGCTGCTGCCTCCCGGAAAAACCATCATGGCAGGTAAGGAACATACTTCGGTGCCGCTCGTGGCGCGCCGGCTGATGCTAACCGGAGAATTACCTTATACACCCAAAGTCGATTCGGTGTACAGAACGTTCAATGACACGCTTCTGGTGGCACTCAATAAATTCAGAACAAAATACAATCTGCTGATAGATAAAGAGATAGGAAATGGAACCCTCGCTGCACTCAACCGGAGTTTCGATTCGCAGTACTGGGTAGTGGCGGCCAATCTGGAGCGGCTTCGCTGGAAACCGCTGAACGATATTTCAAGAAAATACGTGCATGTGAACGTTGCAAATATGACTTTGCAGGCTTTGAAAGGCGATACACTGGTGCAGACCATGAAAGTGGTGGTGGGTAAACCTCCCAAAAACAAAACTCCGCTACTGTACGGAAAAATGTATGAGGTGGTGCTCAACCCTACATGGACAGTGCCTAACAGCATCATCATCAACGAAATAAGCAGACGGATGAGAAATGACCCATCCTACCTGGGCAGAAACCGCATGAAGGTGTACCGCAACAGAATGGAGGTGAGCGAATGGTCGGTACCGTGGGACAGCCTGAGCAACAGGTATCAGCCTTATGTAATAGTGCAGGACTCCGGATCAAACAATTCGCTGGGGAGGCTCAAATTTAATTTTTCCAATCCGCACAATGTATATCTGCACGATACAAACAATAAATCGGCTTTCAAACTCCATTATCGTGGATTGAGTCACGGCTGTGTAAGGGTGGAGAAACCCCTGGAACTTGCATTTTTTTGCCTGCACGATGTAGATTCAACGAACAGCAGTGAGGTGAGAGAAAACAATATTTTGCAGGACCGCATCAGGCATTCAATCGGACTGCGTGCCAAAACTTCCGAAGGAAAAACAGCATTATCAAAAGGGCAGGGACTGAAAAAGCTTAAAAGGGTGGAGTTGAAGCCCGGAGTTACCGTGCTGCTTGATTATCACACATGTTTCACCGGAAAAGATGGCGATGTACAATTCTGCAATGATCATTATAAAATGGACTCGGTGCTTGTAGGCAAATTGAAGAGACTCGAATAAATTTCAGGTTCCACGTTCCGTGTTCTGTGTTCTGTGTTTCGTGTTCTAAGTTTTATATTCAATTTACAATCCGCTCAAATTCCGGAAATTTTGTCCGAAAGCCTTGGCTGTGTAGGATTCGGGTCTCAGAATCCATAGTTTTACGTTTCGGATGGCCGGAGTCGAAATCTTGAATTCCCGGTCCGTGTAATGCTTCATGAAGAGTTTTATCAACCGTTCTTTTTCCTGCAGATCGTCCACAAATTCGATTTTTCCCTTGCAGAGTACGCTTTTGGACTCCATGCTGTAACTGCATGCCACATCAGCATGCTGATATAGTATTTTGTTGTTTTCTGTGCAGAATGTCACACAAACCCTGTTGTCCGCATCGAGCAGATTCAGGTGTTTTCCGTGAGGACCCGAGTGGAGGATGATAATGCCGTCGGCATACCCGAAATTCATGGGTATGACGTATGGAGAGCCGTCTTTTTCGGTCATTCCTACGAAACAATGGCTGCAACTTTCAATTATTTTGTCAATTTCCTGCTGTTCGGTAATAAAACTTGTTCTCATCGTGACTGATTTTTGCACAAAAATAGATAATTTTGTCCGATATATAACTGTTGAAACTTTTTAAAATACTGTGAACAGATCTTCAAAAAGAGAGATTGATGGTATTTTTAAGTTAATTAGAGTTAAAAACGACGATTTTTTCATCAAAACTATGCTTTATAACATAAAAACGCGTTATCTTTGCATCGTGTTTTTCATGGTATTAGATTTAAGGTTAATTGAAGATTGGGTTGTCGTGAGACAACCTTTCTTTT
>SAAL01000185.1 GCA_009929445.1 Bacteroidia bacterium | reverse complement strand
TTTCAATTTCGGCTCTTGTTGTGTACCTGTCCAACCTGTGTATTGCAGATAAAGAGCATGAATTTGTTCGTTGAATTTAAAAATATCGGTGTGAGATAAGTCGGTTATAAAACTGCCGTTTTGTTGGTTTGAACGAAGATAATCATCATTGATAAACCTAAGCGTGGTTTTATAACCGGTTTCAAATAATCCTGATTCTTTTATCGGATGCAAATAGTTTATCGAGAAATTAGTCAGGTTGGCATCTTCGTAAAAATGTGTTTTCTGTAAAAACGGGCTGCCTATCTCTGCGTTTTCCTCCGATAAGCTTTGAGTAGAGATGTCGGTGTTTTCCCTGTTGTATTCAATGGCAGAATTTGCATCTATGGAAAGTACCCTGTTCTGAATGAAATTTCTCGTATAATTGAACAAGAGTTCGCCAGTTTGGAAACGTCTTATTTCGTTTGAAAATCGGCTGTTACGGCTTGTAAAGTCATGCAATGATGTTTCTGTGGTGCTAACAATGGTTTCATAATTATCTTGTCCTTCAAAAAGCCAAATCCCTTCCAATTTAAAACTGTTTTTAGAATTTGGGGTATAGCCCACATTAAACCGTGCCGTTTGGGTTTGTATGGTACGTTCGTCTTCCCGTGGCTGTGATAGAAAATGGTTATCGTCAGAATCGTATTGAACACGCTGTTTGTTTACCGTGCGTGTTCTGGTAGTAAACCAATTGTCGTAAGCCAGGCCTAAATCCCATTTGTTTGTATTATGATTAAAAAGGAAGGAGCCATTTAAGCGATAGCGTGCTCCAAAACCGCCTCCTAAAGCTGCCGCTCCGTTTGTGCCAAGGTTTGTATTATTTTTAAGTACAATGTTTATAATTCCACTTTCGGCATCGGCATCGTATTTTGCAGAAGGATTTGTAAGAATTTCGATACGCTCGATGGTACTTGCCGGGATTTGTTCCAAATTTGTAACTCTGTCCACTCCACCAATAGCCGAAACCCTGCCGTTTATCATTATCAAGGGGGTTTTTCCACGCATAGTTAAATTTCCTTCCATATCAACCTGAACCCCGGGCATATTTTTCATTAAGTCGGCTGCCGTACCGCCAATTTGTGTCAAATTTTCCGATGCGTTCACCACAATTCCCTCATCTGTTCTCTGAATCAGGTTGCGAAAAGCTGTTATTTCAATAGCGTTCAATGCGATTGCATCCTGTTTCATTATAATGGTTCCCAAATCTATATTTTTGCTTACATCGTCAAGTATTACTGTTTGTTGATGATTTAAGAAGCCGATAAACCGAAACTGAATAAAATATTTACCAAGGGGGACATTCGTTAAATCAAAACTGCCCGTATTGTCTGTAACCGTTCCGTTAACGATAGTCGTTGAATCGTTAACGGAAGTAAGAAAAACATTGACAAATTCAACAATATTGTTTTCGCTGTCTAATACTTTGCCTGATATGCTTCCTGATTTTTGCCCAAAAGCCAATACATGTATTAACAGCATTAGTGTAATTAATCCATATCTCATAAATCAACAATTATTTTGTATTTGCCACCCACAAACGTTTTGGGTTTTTCCCAACCGGAATAGTCGCCACCACTTTCCAATTTGCAACATCAATAATACTGGCATCATTTGATGAAGTGTTGCTTACAACTGCAAATTTACCGTCAGAAGTTAGTTCTATCCAGTTTGGGTTTTTGCCGGCTGTAATATTTTTCAGGATTTTATCCGATGCTACATCAATAGCCGTTACATCGTTAGTAAACTGGCTCGTCAGGTAAACGGTTTTGCCGTCAGGAGCTACAGAAAGTCCGTGGGCTGCTTTCCCTTCGTTATCAAATTTGTCCGATTGCGGTAAAAGAACCTGGGCTATGATTTTGTTTTGCTCCGCATCAATTTTTACCTGTCCGTGAAACCAGCGAATGGTCAGATAAATATATTTTCCGTCAGGTGTAGCGGTCATCACTCTCGGAAATCCGAAAGTTGGAATTTCTGCTACGACTTTCATGCTGTCCAGATTCACTTTTACGATTTTATTGTCTCCTTCGGAAGTTACCCAAGCTGTTTTCCCATCTGACATAGGCAATACAATGTGTGGGTTTTTGCCAACGGGAATTGAATTGACCAACTTCCAATTAGCGGTTGAAATCACATCAACCTTATGTTCTCCGTTGATGGCGGTTAAAACATACTTACCGTCAATGCTGAAACTTAACTGGTGAGGTGTCTTACCAACGGAAATGGTCTGTTTTACTTTATTGTCGGCGGCACTAATAATAGAAACTGTATTATCGCCTTCATTGCTTACGGCAATCCAATTTCCGTCAGGTGAAACGGCTACCCCATGCGGCTTGCTCCCTGTAGTAATATCGGCAATTTTTTGATTTTTCTGAATGTCAATAACAGAAATAAAGTCGCTGCCATAGTTGGTAATGTAAGCTTTTGGCGTTTGAGCAAAAAGCACTGTACTAATTAGTGTTATTGCTGTTGTCAAGATTATTTTGCTGTTCATTTTTCAATAGTTTTAAATGATTTACCTTACAAAGGAAACCATTGAATCTGTAGAAAAATGGGGATCGGAACTGTTTATTGAAAATTCACTTCGAAGATATGCAAGGCTCCATCACTTCGGTAACAAAGTTCCCAACCGCTGGTATCTGCAATTTTTTTAGCTATGGACAATCCGAGACCCCACGAATCAGGATTTCCCGATTGCTTATAAAAACGGTTAAACAATTTTTCTTTATCCAACATTGAGCCTTCTTCATCTTTTTTGTGGCCTGAATTGGAAATAGTAAGCTGCTTTTCTCCTACATAAATGGTTAGTATGCCATTTTCTGTATTATGCAAAAAAGCATTTTTAAGCAGGTTCTGAATAAGAATTTCCGTGAGCATGATATTGCCCTGT
>SAAL01000184.1 GCA_009929445.1 Bacteroidia bacterium | reverse complement strand
TGACAATTGCATATCAGCCTTGAAGAAGGCTGGTGTTTAACAACGAACTGCCGCTTTTCGAAAGGAAGGCGGCAGTTCGTTTTATCCGAAAAAATAAGAAGATGCTGAGAATAAAACACTGTAAGAAGAGTTCATTATTTCTCTTTAATCTGCACACCTGCAACGAGAGCCGATGAGAGAACGATTATCTTGATTTTTTATTATTGTCAGCTAGATTTGCTTACAGGGAAATGTGTCGCAAATGAATAAAATTTTGTTCGGTGTATTGAAAATAGGTGTCACTCTATCTCTCCTTTGGACGAGTGCAATAGAGACAGTGTCAGCATCAGAGCCGTATGAGAAAATGGACATGGCCGGGCACTTTAAAAATCCTCCTCCTACCTCACGCCCCGGTGTTTACTGGTATTTTATGGATGGAAATATCTCTAAGAAAGGGATGACAAAAGATTTGGAGGCGATGGTAAAGGCGGGGATTGGTTATCTAGTCTATTTGGAAGTCAATGTGGGAGTCCCTCGAGGAGAGGTTGATTTTTTGAGCCCGGCATGGCGAGAGATGTTTAAGCACGCTGTCAATGAGTGTGAACGATTAGGAATTCAAATAACTTTGGGAGTCGGTCCCGGATGGACTGGTAGTGGAGGCCCCTGGGTAAAGCCAGAACAATCTATGCAGCATCTTGTTAGCAGCGCTGTTGAAGTTGTTGGGGGAAGCCAGCAGCGAATAGTATTACCCAAACCGGCACCCAAACGCCCATTTTTTGGAGAGGAGAGTTTTACTCCGGAAATGAAAGAACAGTGGGAAGAGTTTTATCAGGACTTTGCTGTATTGGCATTTCCAACACCGGCAAAGGGTGTTTTGATTGCCGACATAGATGAAAAAGCTTTGTTTTACAGAGCTCCTTACAGTTCCCAGCCTGGAGTAAAACAGTACATACCACCTTTCGTTGAAGGGGGGGATGAAGATTTTTCAGGGCAGATCAAGCGAAGTCAAATCTTGGATTTAACTTCTAAGATGGATGAGGATGGAGTTTTGGATTGGACTGTTCCTGCGGGGAATTGGACTGTGATGCGGTTTGGGAGCCGCAACAATGGCGCTGCTACGCGGCCGGCACCATTACCTGGAGTGGGAATGGAATGCGATAAGTTTGATTCATCTGCTTTACACGCGCATTTTTCAGAATTTCTGGAGAAGCTTTTTCAAACGATCGGTCCGCGAGACACCAATGTTTTTGGTGGTTTAAAAATGCTTCACATGGATAGCTGGGAAATGGGCGCTCAGAACTGGAGTACTCGTTTTCGAGAAGAGTTCAAAAGCCGCAGAAAATATGATCCATTACCGTTTTACCCGGTTTACGCAGGTTTTATAGTGGAAAATAGAGAAGTGAGTGAGCGGTTTCTATGGGATCTGCGACTGACATCTCAAGAGCTGATTCTGGAAAACCATGCCGGCGCTATAAAAACCTACGCTCATCAGCGTGGTCTTGGACTTTCCATAGAGCCTTATGATATGAACCCCACAGCAGATTTGGAATTGGCTTCAATTGCAGATATGCCCATGTGCGAATTCTGGAGTCAGGGCTATGGGTTCAATACCGCTTTCAGTCTGATGGAGGGGACTTCAGCCGCTCATTTATTAGGCCAGGCAGTGGTTCCGGCGGAATCTTTTACAGCGCATAATGACGGGTGGCGCCAGCACCCGGGCTCCATGAAGAATCAAACTGACTGGGCACTAGCTGCCGGGGTTAACCGGCTTGTATATCACACGTTTCAGCATCAGTGTTTGGATGACGCACTGCGCCCGGGGATGACAATGGGACCTTACGGTGTTCACTGGGATCGCAATCAGACATGGTGGCCAATGGTTGACACCTACCATCAATATGTAGCGCGCTGCCAATTCCTGCTGCAGCAGGGTAGGACTGTGGCCGACATTCTTTATCTCACGCCGGAGGGAGCTCCGCATGTTTTCCTGCCGCCGGTTTCGGCACTTGATAATACGGTTTCTTTTTTACCCGATCGAAGAGGATATAACTTCGATGCATGCCCTCCTAATTTGCTTTATCAATCTGAGGTAAAAAATCGGAAAATTGTTTTCCCAGGCGGTGCTGAATACCAAGTATTAATCATCCCGGAGTACCCGACAATGACGCCGGTACTTTTGGCGAAAATAAAAGAACTCATTTACTCCGGGGCCACAGTGGTAGGGAACCCTCCCGAAAAGTCACCAAGTTTGGTAGGCTATCCGAACTGTGATCGTCAGGTGCAGACTCTTGCCCGTGAAATCTGGGGTGAGCAAAATACAGACCGTCGTGCTTTGGGGAAAGGTGAGATTGTAATTAACCGGGGGACTGCTGATAACCTGTACCAGCCATATTCAGCAACAACGGAGCTTTTAAATTCTCTGAAAGTATTGCCGGATTTCCAAGCTTCCTCCGGGAAAATTCGCTACACGCACCGAACAATGGATGATTGTGAAATCTATTTTGTAGCCAACCGGTCTGAGGAAAAAGTGGCTGACATTTGTTCATTTCGTGTAACTGGGATGCGTCCTGAATTATGGAATCCATTAACCGGAGAGATCAGAGCCTTGCCTCAGTTTTCTGAAGAGGGTGAGCTGACTCGAATTCCATTAGTTTGGGAGAGGCATGAATCCTATTTTATTTTATTCAGGAAAGAAACTTCGAGTAAAAAAATTGAAGGATTAAACTTTCGAGACTTGGACAGAGTTGTTGCCATTGGAGGCCACTGGGATGTTTCTTTTGATCCGGATTGGGGTGGTCCGGCTTCAGTTGTCTTTGAAGTGCTCACTGACTGGACACAGCATTCGAATCCGGGAATTAAGTACTACTCGGGTACGGCTGTATATAAACAAACCTTTGATATACCTGAGGGCGTCCTTGCAGATTTATTTATTGATGATTCGCAAAATCATGTTGAACGAATAAACGAGCAG
>SAAL01000008.1 GCA_009929445.1 Bacteroidia bacterium | reverse complement strand
AGAGGATATAGAAAAACAGAAAACTTTAGAATTGCAATCCTGTTTTTTCATGGTAACTTAAACATGATTTCACAGGAAATCCAGTAGAACCAAAAAAATAAAACAGGAATATGCTTAAAGGAATATCACCTCTGTTAAGTCCAGATTTATTAGCTGTGCTCTGTAGGATGGGTCACGGCGATGAAATTGTGTTGGCCGACGCACATTTTCCGGCTTATGCTGTTAATCCGCTGGTAATCCGCGCCGACGGGCTTCGCATTCCCGATTTGCTGGCTGCCATCCTGCCACTGTTTGAGCTGGATAGTTATGTGCCGAATCCGGTTGTGATGATGGCCGCTGTGAAAGGGGATGAACTGAACATGACGGTCGAGAAATCTTACATGGATGAGATCAATCAATTCTATCCACTTATCATGAAGCCCGAAAGGATTGAACGGTTTGATTTCTACGAAAGAGCGAAATCAGCTTTTGCCGTGGTTGTAACAGGCGAAACAGCCAAATACGGCAATATAATCCTGAAAAAAGGCGTCACTCCGTGAGCTGAACTAATTTGTTATTACAGCCTTTTTGATTTCGCCGCATTACTGCCGCAGTAAAAAACAAAAAACGCTGTATATTATTGATATACAGCGTTTTACATACATTTTGCGGAGAGAGAGGCTCTACCGATAGAATTTATCAAAATCATATAAGGTATTAATAATCATAAATACAGCTACTTAAAATAAATCATATATCTAGCAAAATATATAGTTATATATTTGCGTATATCGAAAATAGTCCCTATATTTGTCCCTATAAGAAACAAGGGGGACTAAATCAATTCGATATGAAAAAGCAAGAAAAATCAAATTACAATGTATTGTTTTTCCCTGATAAGGAGAAAGCAGATGCAACGGCCGATAATACTTTTATCGAAACCGACAATGCAGGAGTACAAAAATACTACAATTACGATGCTAAATTGCGAATTCGTATCAGATGGAGTGTAGGAGTATTAAATTTCAATTTGGGTGAACGTGTGGAACTTGCTAAATGGTCAACCGACACACAAAGATGTATTAACGGCACTTCGCACGGCAAGAAAAAACGTACTGCAAAGGAGGTTAACGCACGGATTGACACCGCAACGGCACGTATCGAAGGTATATTCAATGACTTTGCAGATAAAAATATTATTCCTACCATTGAGCAATTCCGGCACCGGTATAATAACACCCCCGACACCCCCGACACCCCCGAAAGAATAAAAACGATATTCGATTATTTTGATGAATTCGTATCGAAGGAAAGCACGGCCAACAATTGGAAGGATACCACCGTTGAAAAATTCGCAGGTATAAAAAATCACTTAACCGGATTTGGAAAAACACAATCTAACTTCAATTTTGACACGTTCACCAAAGATGGGTTAAATGCTTATGTTACTTATTTGCGTGATATTAAGGAAATGCGTAATACCACCATTCAGAAACAAATATCATTCCTGAAATGGTTCTTAAAATGGGCGAAAGGTGAAGGTTACAACAATACCGATGCTTATATGACTTTTTCACCAAAGATGCCGAAAGCAGAAAAGAAGGTTATTTTTTTAGATTGGCAGGAATTAATGACTGTCTATAAATTTGACTTCACCACCGTTGAAAATATCGATGCTGAAAATGCGAAAGCGTTGGAACGAGTACGTGATGTATTTTGTTTTTGTTGTTTCACTTCATTGAGATATTCGGACGTTGAAAATCTGAAGCGTAGCGACATTAAAAACGGTGAAATGAACATCACTACCATTAAGACAGATGACACGCTTACAATCGAACTGAATGACTATTCAGGTGCAATTTTGGCGAAGTATGCAGGTGAAGTTTACCCCGATAATAAAGCTCTGCCGGTGATAAGCAACCAAAAGATGAATGATCACTTAAAGCAAGTTGGTGAACTTTGCGGACTTATCACCCCGATTACAATCACTTACTATAAGGGTGCCAAACGATTTGATGAAGTTTATCCGAAATATGCTCTGCTAACCACACATTGCGGGCGTAGGACGTTTATCTGTAATGCGTTGATGTTAGGTATTGCACCAAACACAGTGATGAAGTGGACCGGCCACAGTGATTACAAAAGTATGCAACCTTATATCGATGTAGCAGATGCCGAAAAGAAAAAAGCAATGACATTGTTTAACCGATAAAAAACTGACATATGAAAAATTTAACTGAATTTTTAAGCGAATGCAATAGTAAGACCATTTCGGAAAGCGAAATGAATAATTTTATTCAGGAATATACCAATAATTTTGATATAAAAAGTTTGGAGTATTTAAGAAAAGACCTGAATAAATTTACTGACAATATCAAATTTACATTGATAAATGAAACTTTGCATGAAGACGTATCAGTTGAACAACAAGACCGACCGACTACCGTAGTAGGTTATTTGAAGACTAACAAAATTAATCCTGATACGTGTACACCCCGACAGAAAGTAGATTTAGTTTTGAATGATATTGAGAATAAAAAACTGAATTATTATGCCGATGAAAGTATCTTCAGTTACGAAATTGAACAATATCTGAAATTTACTGATATGATTGAACGGGAGTATAAAGACAGATTACAACCCGAAAGCAAAGGAATGACACCACCACCACCACTATTTACGGCAAATAAGATTTATAAAGATTACGACCCGACAAAAGTACATAAGGAATTCAAGAAGGAATTCAAATGTACTTATGGAACGTTCAAGACGTGGTTCGTAGATGGTTTTATTTGTGATAAAAAAATGAGTTGGAATTATGACAATGGTAATAAGACGCAATTACGAAGTTTTTTATTATTACTTTGCGGAGGTTGGAAACCAAAGCAGACAAACACTGCTTTCAAAATTGAAGTTGATAGCAATGACAGAGAAACCGGATTAAACGATGCTCTATTTCAAAGATTAGAAAAATGTAGGTTTAAATAATACGTACTTTTGCGACCCCGAAGCGAAACCGATAAACAGTTGATTTGTCGGTTTTTTCGTGTTTATATGCGACCCATTGCGACCCCTGAAAATGAATGTAAGTAATTGAATATCAGTATTTTGATAGTATAATTTTGTCAATTGTGTTTATCTTTGTATCGGAAAAGCGACTGAAAAGACCACAAACTATTTCAGTACAGCCGATTTGTGGCGGTTGATGCTTTTTCGAAATTTTTAATACAAAAGAAAAATGACAGCAATTATTAATGACAGCACCCCGATTGCATTACTGACAGTTGGACAGCTGAAGGAGTTACTCAATGTGGACAGACAGCCGAATGTGGTTGTTAAATCGAACGAAAAACGGTTGGTGTATGGATTGGCAGGTATTCGGAAATTATTCAACGTATCACACGCAACGGCTTATAGGTACAAAGAAACGATTATCAAAGATGCCGTTTCTCAAAATGGCCGAAAAATCGTAGTTGATGCTGAAAAAGCAATGGAGTTATTTAACCAAAAATCAGGGGGGAAATAGCTATGAAAAAAGAAATGAGCAACCCCGAAGGATTACCCATTCCAAAGTTTAGTACGGACGAAAGGACAAACAAAGATAGTTATTATTTTGATAATAACCAACTTATCGATGAGTTAGAACGTAAAATAGCAGAGCTCGAGACATTCAAAGTGAAAAGCGTAAAAAAACTATCACTTTTCGATGTTGTGACTGCCGTTGGATTGACAGTATTAATCATTCATTTAATACTGCAGTGGTGATGGAAAAGAAATATAAAAAATGGAATAACGATCCGGTCACTCAATTTACTATTGATGGCAAGCAACCACCAAGCGACACGAACGCTGAAGAGTATTTATTGGGCTGTCTGTTGACAGAAAGCAATGCAATAGAAAGGATTGAAACGATAACCCCCGATGTGTTTTACAACGAAGCAAACAAAGCGATTTTCAGAGCTTGTAAGCGGTTGCAATCCAAAGGTGATATAATTAGCAGTATGTCGGTCAATCGTGAACTGACAGCAGAGGAAAAGGAAGTATTTACCGAAATGCCGGTGATATATTTAACAGCAATTTCGGGGAGCGTTGGAAGTACAGTTGATTTGCAGAATACCGCATTTCACCTGAAAGATGTTTCGGCAAAGCGGGAAATGGTATTGTCAGCAATGCAAATAATTACCGACATTGATACGCTTGATCCACTTGATAGTTTGACCTTCGGAAAAGATAGATTTACTTCGATTGAGAATTCGTTTTATTCTGACTATTCCTTTGAAAAATATATCATATCGAGAGGGTTAGACTTTGACAAACCCGAAGCGATTTTGTATCGTGATGAAGATGAGATTTTACACCGGAAGGATTTACAGATTATCGAAGGTCAATCGGGAAGTAAAAAAACGTTTCTTGTTTCGGCAATGACAGCCGGATTGATCGGTGACGATTTAGAAAAAAGTCTGCATTTCAATACGATCAACCTCGATGTGAAAGTATTGTTTATCGACACAGAGCAAAGTACAGGTAACGTTCAACGTGTAGCACGCAGGGTGCACAGAATGGCAGGAGTAGATGAAAGAGCGGACATTCCGAACTTTACTGTTTTGGGGTTGCGGGAGTGTACACCTGCAGAACGTATGGCAGTTGCTATAAAAAGTATCGGCAAGTATCAACCCGATGTAGTGTTTATCGACAATGTGAAAGATTTGGTTAACGACTTTAATAACATTGAGGAAAGTATGAAAGCGGTTACTATTCTGATGCAATTGGCAAGCCGGAATAATTGTGCCATCTGTTGCGTTATTCACCAAAACGTTGGAAGTGCAAAAGCTCGTGGACATTTAGGCAGTATGTTGTATGAGAAAGCAAGTTTGGCGTTAACGCTGAAAGTAGTTGAACAGATTACCGAAGTATCTTACAGCAAGATCAGGAATGCACCACCGCAAGAGTTTGCATTTATGATTAATCCCGAAACGATACTGCCGGAACTGACAGTAATAAAAGAGCAAACAACGGCAAGCCAAAAACTCGAGGGGATATTCAGCGGAATAATCGAGGCAGGCAAGACTATTTCGCATACCGGTTTAGTTGATAAGGTGGAAAAGAAATGCAATATAAAAGTTAGTATGGCTAAAAAGCATATTAAAAACGCTTTAGAAGCGGGATTTGTACATAAAAATACCGTTGGACAGTATTACGTTCTGCAGAAAGAAGAAGAGCAGGCGAAAATGGATTTAGGGGCAGAGGTTAGGCGGGACACCGAAGATAATTTTCCTTTTTAAAAATTCAGTTTTTATGAAAATGGTTAGTTATTTGGTTAGGGTATTAGGTTAGGTCAGTCACCCCCCTAATATATAGGGGGGGGTGACCTGTGACCTTAATACCAATTAACCCATATTAACCTGAAAAGTAAACCAAAAATTATACTAAAAATTATACCAAGTAAGAAAAGTAAAAAAAATAAAAACATTAAATATATGACACATTATATTCATAAAAAAGAGATACCGCTCGAGGTTGAACTCAAAAACGAGATTGAACTATGCAACCAATGGTTAGACCTTTGTACCGAAGTCAGCAACAAATGGACTATCAGTACTTCGTATCATTTCAAACATTTAGTTGAACGGCACTTCGGGTTAGGCACATACGTTTCAAACGATGCTTTTATAATCGCAGCACAAAGAAGGTATGAGAGCAAGCCGGCAGATAAAGAAGGATTAAATTTTTACTACAAATTCAAAGTTGTCGAGAAAAATCAAAAAATTGATTATCGGAAAAATTACTATAAAAAAAATTGGCGTTAAAAATCAGATTACAATAATATCAATTTAATTTATAAATTTGTGAGAGTTATAGAATATGAAAATAACATTCAAATACATTTAGTTATGGCACAACGAAAAGGACAAACAGGGAACCGGAACGGCAGACCGGCAGGCAGTCCGAATAAAATCACTGCAGATTTAAGACTAAAAATCAATGCTATTGTAGATAAGCAGATTGATAGCATTGAACAGGACCTGCAATCACTTGAGCCGATGCAACGTCTTCAGATAGTAGAAAAATTACTATCCTATTGCGTGCCGAAGCTACAGGCACAAAGTTTTGATATTGATTTGAACACCTTATCGGATGAACAGTTGGATCAAGTTATTAACCACTTAAAAATAAATGACAATGACAGCAACCAATGACAGTATGACAGTAAGCAGGGAAATGAAGGTATTATTCCTGCAAATAATGAAAGAGGGCAATCTGACAAAATCGGATGCCGAAGCACTTGTAAAAATCTTTGTTGAAAATGGATTGATACGATCCCCGACCGAAATAGTATTTAAGAATTTCGATAATGAAGCCTAAGATGAAAAATGAAATTATTCTTACTAAAGAAATAAAAATTCTTTTGATTGAGGTACTAAAATCTGGGATTATGACAAGGGATCAAGCCCAACAAATTACACATCCCTTTGAAATTATTCTTACACCCGAGCAGATACAGCAGGCGATTGATAGACTTTAGACTTTTGCCGGTGCAATTACTTATATTTGAATTTCAAGTTTTTTCAAGCCGGTATTTGGATTTCAATTTTTTTCAATCTTTAAAAATAGTAAAGCCGTTTTCGATTAGTTTCGAAGCGGTTTTTTTATGCCTGAAAAGCAGGTAAAAAACAAGGGACTAACCGGTATTAGTCCCGTTTTTAGTCCCTTTTGTTTTTAACTGATTGATAATCAGTGCGAATTGCGGAGAGAGAGGGATTCGAACCCCCGGAACCTCTCAGTTCAACGGTTTTCAAGACCGCCGCGATCGACCACTCTGCCATCTCTCCATGGTTTCATTTCTCAAAAGCGACTGCAAAGATACTGCATTTTTTCAAATATCAAAATATCTCACTCAATATTTGACAAAAAGTAAATAAATACTTGTACCTTGTTTTTTGGGAAAAGGGATAGAAAATCAGAACTTAGAATGACATATACGTACAGCAGATGACACCATAATAAAAAAAACCGGAAAGCAAAACTGCTGCCCGGCCTTGGAGAATTCTTTTCAATGGTAGTTTTATGCCATTTGATTTATGTTTTGGGAGATGGTTTCTGCTGTGATATCCACCAGTTTTTCCTCTTCGCACACTAATACCCTGCCGGGATACATGTCTATCCAGCTCAGATTATGGGTTGCTACAACCACGGTTGTGCCCGATTTTCGGATAGAGTAGAGTAAATCCATGATGTCTTTTCCTGTTTTTTCGTCGAGATTTCCGGTGGGTTCGTCTGCCAGGATTATCTCGGGTGAATTGAGCAGCGACCGGGCAATCACAATACGTTGCTGCTCGCCCCCTGATAGCTGATGGGGCATTTTGTAGCCTTTTGTTTGCATACCTACCTGTTTCAGTACGTGATGTATTTGTTCTGCAATGGCGTTTTTGTCTTTCCAGCCGGTGGCTTTGAGCACAAATTCCAGATTGGCATTGATGCTGCGGTCTATCAGCAGCTGAAAATCCTGAAATACAATGCCTATTTTTCGTCTCAGATTGGGAACTTCTTTCCGTTTTAGTTTCAACAGGTTGTAATCGAGCACATTGGCTTGGCCGTCTAAGACGGGAATTTCGGCGTAAAGCGATTTCATAAACGTGCTTTTTCCGCTTCCCACTTTTCCCAACAGAAATATGAATTCGCCGCTCATAATTTCAATATTAACATCCTTCAGCACGATGTGTTCTTGCTGACAAAGCTCTACATTTTCGTATTTTATAAGTGTTCTGTCTGCCATTTTTCAGATTTTTAATATTGGATACAGGAAATCAGACATGTTTTATATGTTTTTTGATTCCAGTTTTTTATCGTTTTATGAATGTCTTTTTTCAAGTTCTTTGGCCAAATCGGCAAGCGAATAGCCTTTGGAGGTGAGCAGTACGATAAGATGATACACCAGGTCTGACGCTTCGTAAATGAATCCTTCATCGGTTCCGTTTGTAGCTTCGATCACGGTTTCAACTGCCTCTTCGCCAACTTTTTGTGCCATCCGGTTGATCCCTTTTCTGAAAAGCGAGGTTGTATAGGAGCCTTCGGGCATCTCATCGTAGCGCTTTTGGATGAATTCCTGCAGGTATGCCAGAAACGAAATGTCTGTTTTATTTTCCTCGTTCCAGCAGGTGTCGGCTCCGGTGTGGCAAACCGGTCCTTCTGGATGAACCTTTATCAGAAGTGTATCGTTGTCGCAGTCGGCCGAAATGGACACTACGTGCAGAAAATTGCCACTTTCTTCGCCTTTGGTCCAGAGCCTGTTTTTACTTCGGCTGAAAAATGTGACTTTTCCGGTTTTTTCAGTCTTGCTCAATGATTCAGGGCTCATGTATCCGAGCATCAACACTTTATTGGTATTGCTGTCCTGAATGATGGCAGGTATCAATCCGCCTGATTTTTGAAAATCCAACGTCATCTTGCAGTCTTTTTTTTCTTCGTTAATAAATGGCGAAAGTACTAAAAATCGTCCAACCGGACAATTATTAAGTATTAAAAAACAAAAAACCCTGAATGGAGGTGGTCTCTTTCAGGGTATTTATTTCATGTCCGGATTTTTCAGGATTTATTATCTGTTAAATCAAATGAATATTATCTTTTTTGCATTCGTCTTTCATTTCCGATGGCCAGATGCTTGCCTGAATTTCGCCGATATGTGCCTTCCGCAGGAAAAACATACAAAGACGCGATTGACCAATGCCTCCGCCAATGGAAAGTGGGAGTGTATCCTCCATCAGTCGTTTGTGGAAATAGAGTTCCAGCCGATCCTCTTTGCCCGTAATCCGAAGCTGATGCTGCAACGCTTTTTTATCTACCCGGATACCCATGGATGACACTTCGAACGGGATTTCCAGCACGCTGTTCCATAGCAGAATGTCGCCGTTCAGTCCCGGCAGTCCGTCTTCGCCGGGCGTAGTCCAGTCGTCGTAGTCGGGTGCGCGTCCGTCATGCTTTTGGCCGTCGCTCAGTTCGCCGCCGATTCCGATAATGAAAACTGCTTTGTGCTTCCTGGTGATTTCGTATTCCCGTTCTTTGGGAGTGAGTGAGGGATAAAGCTGGCAGAGTTCTTCTGCATGGATAAATGTGATTTCTTCGGGTAAAATCGGCTTTATTTCCGGAAAACTTTCACTTACAAGGTATTCTGTCCGCAGAAATGCGGCGTAAATTCTTCGAACTATTTTTTTAAGAAACTCAATATTCCGGTCCTGTTCGGTAATGACCTGTTCCCAGTCCCACTGATCCACGTAGAGCGAATGGATGTTGCCAAGCTCCTCGTCGGCACGAATAGCGTTCATGTCTGTGTAAATGCCGAATCCATCGCTTATCTGGTAATCGGCCAAAGTCACTCGTTTCCATTTGGCGAGCGAATGAACCACTTCGGCCCGTTCGTCATTCATATCTTTGATGGCAAAATTCACGGGTCGCTCTATGCCGTTCAGGTCGTCGTTGAGCCCGGTGCCCCGCAAAACGAAAAGTGGTGCCGTGACGCGGCGTAAGCGCAATTCGGCCGATAAATTGGCCTGGAAGAAATCTTTTATTTTTTGTATTCCCAGTTCTGTCTGCTGAGGGTCGAGCAGGGGAGTGTACTCGTTGGGTTTGATAAAATAACTCATGTGTGATTTTGTTTGATAATGTGTGAAATAGATTGCAAAAATACAACTATTATTTTAATATAAAAACAAAATGAATATAAAAATGCATTATTTAATTACATTTATCTAAAAAAAAGAAAAACAGTTCATTTTTGTTGAACTGTTTTATCCTTGTGTAAATATTTATTACTGATTTTATTTTTTTATCCGTTCGTATTCACAAAATGAGTAGGGGTAAGGGTGCTTTTCGTCAGCTTCATGTTTCTCACATTGGAGTAGTTTCCACTCCCGCTCGTTGAATTTCGGGAAAAAAACATCGGCATCAAATTTTTCATGCACCCAGGTGATGTACATGTAATTTACAAGTGGAAATGTGAGTGCCTGCTTAAAGAGAGATGCTCCTCCGATGATGTACACTTCTTCTTCTTTGTCGCAAAGGTCAATGGCATCGCGCAGTGAAGTGGCTTCGTAGTATTTGGTATAATTTCCTTCGGGAATGGAAGTCAGAACAATGTTTTTACGGTTCGGGAGTGGCCCGTTGGGTAAACTTTCGAAAGTGCGTTTTCCCATCACTACTGCATGTCCGGTGGTTATTTGCCTGAATCGTTTCAGGTCGGCAGGTAAATGCCAGGGCAGCTTGTTGTTTTTGCCGATAGCATAATTGTCGGCAACGGCAGCAATAATCGAAATTTTTGACATAATTATTTGAATTTGAGTAATTAGCTGTCAGAATTTTTTTCTCTGCAAAAAAACACACAAAGGTACAGAAAAAAATGTGGAAAAACCAACCGTTTTATCTTTTCAGAAAAGTAAATCCCGATTTGATATTTTTTGTCAGAATTGCCTTATTAAACAGCTACAACACCTTTGATATGCGGGTGTGGGTCGTAGCCTGTCAGCTCGAAATCCTCAAATCTGAATCCGAAAATATCGTAAATATTTGGATTTATTAACATCCTGGGGAGGTGCCGGGGTTCTCTGGTGAGTTGTAAATTCACTTGTTCCAAATGATTCAGATAAATGTGTGCATCGCCCAGCGTATGGATAAAGTCACCTGCTCTCAATCCGGTGACCTGTGCCATCATCTGAAGCAGGAGTGCGTAGGAGGCAATATTAAAGGGTATTCCCAGAAATGCATCGGCGCTGCGCTGATACAACTGCAGACTTAGCCTGCCATCAGCTACGTAAAACTGAAAAAAGGCATGACAGGGCGGCAGATTCATGTTTGGCAAATCGGCTACATTCCAGGCGCTCACAATGATTCTTCGGGAATCAGGATTATTGCGGATGGCATCAACAGCCTGGCTGATTTGATCCACATAGCCTCCGTTGTAATCGGGCCACGTGCGCCATTGATATCCGTAGATGTGTCCGAGGTTGCCGTTTTCATCTGCCCATTCGTTCCAGATTCTCACTCCGTTGTCCTGAAGGTATTTTGCGTTTGTGTCGCCGCTCAAAAACCAGAGCAACTCATGGATGATGGATTTCAGATGGAGTTTTTTGGTGGTCAGACACGGGAAACCTTCTTCCAGATTAAAACGCATCTGGTGCCCGAAAATACTGATGGTACCCGTACCTGTGCGGTCTTCTTTCCGTACTCCCTCGTCGAGTATCCGCCGGAGCAAGTCTAAGTATTGTTTCATAGGAGAAATGATGAGGTGCAAATGTAGGTAAAAAATCAGGAATGGGCAAAACGTTGCAACCTGAATTCCGTAGCCGAATTTTGTGAAACTGGTGTAAAAAAGGTTTTAGAGTAATGAAAAAAAACAGGTTAATACATATTAAATGTGGTGGAAAGTATGATAAACTCTGTCCGTCGGTTTATCTGGTTGCAGATTTCCTGTTCGTCGGGAGTTAATGTGAGGATATATTCCTGTGTAAGCCGGGTGCCGGTTGGTAAGAATGTAAACTGTTGAGCGGTTATTGCATCCACCACGAATGGCTTTACTTCGCCGTAGCCCACTGCGGTGAGTCTGGCAGCATCAATGCCGGCTGCAATCAGGTAGTCGATGACCGATTGTGCACGCCGGGCTGATAAATCGCGGTTGTATTCGTCTTTTCCTTTATAATCGGTGTGAGCGCTCATTTCTATGGTGATATTCGGATTTTCGTTCATCATGGCTATCAATGCATCAAGACCGGCTTTTGATTCTGGTCGAAGAGTGGCTTTGTCAAAATCGTAATAAATATTGTCAATTTTTACCGACTGAAATGTGGGTATCAGACTGAAGTTTCGTGTAAATGTCTGGCTTTCCCTGGGATTGATGCTGTAGGTCGAAAGGCTGTCTCTTTGATTCAGAAAATCACGTGCCGACGCCTGAAGCTGGTAACTGACATCTTTTTTCAGCCTGAAACGGTAGCTTCCGTCGCCTTTGGCATTAATTCGGGCGCTTTCACCGTCGTTGCCTACAATGTTAATTCTTGCGTCGGGCACTGCACTGCCGTTGCGGGCGGTAATTTTGCCTTCGAGCACATATTCCAGTTCGGGTAAAACAAAACTCCACAGCGCATCATAACCGCGTGTTTCGTTCCTGTTGCTCGAAAAATATCCTTTTTCCTTATCGCCTTCAAATGCCATCCCGAAGTCATCGGCACCCGAATTAAGCGGAATTCCCATGTGTGTTACCTGCCAACCCTTCGTACTGTCGGGCTTTTGAGTCTGAACGGCTTTGAAAATATCGAGACCGCCTACACCGGGTTTCCCGTTGGATGAATAATACAATGTGCCGTCGGGTCTGAATGTGGGAAACATTTCATCGCCCGAAGTATTTATCTCAGGCCCGAGATTCTCCACATATTCAGCTTTTCCGGCTTTCAGCCTGGCGCGCCACAGGTCTTTTCCACCGTATCCGCCCGGCGCATCTGTAGCGAAGTAGAGCATATTTCCATCGGGTGAAATGGCCGGATGAGCTACTGAAATGCTGGTGTCGTTGAAAAGTGAGATGCTCTGGGGCGCGCCCCACGAGCCACCGCTGCGCGACGAAATAAATATCATTACTCCTTCACCCCGGTTGTCTTCGGTAAGCGAACGGGTGAAATACATGGTGCTTCCGTCTGACGTGAAAGAGGCTATTCCTTCGTCGTTTTTAGTGGTCACCTCACCCTCGAGCACTTCGGGTTTTTCCCATTTTCCCTGACTGTTTTTTTTTACAGAAAAAAGATGATTGTTTGCCTGTCCGCTTACGGTGTTCTTTTTTAGCGAATTATCTTTTTTGCTCACTTTACGGTTTGATGTAAAAATAAGTACATCAGCCTCCGAACCCGAAAATGAAGGACTGAACGACGAACTTCGGGCGGCATTGAAATTTTTCTCCCGACTGATAATGTATCTGGATGGATTATTTTTAAGGCTGTCGATGATTTTGGTAGCCTTCAATCCGTTTAAAGCCAGCTCGTTGTCGGGCTGTGAGAGCAGGCAGATGGCATAATTGGAGGCTGCTTCACGTATTTTACCGTTTTTTTGCTGCATTTGAGCCAGCCGCAGGAAAACGGTCGAATCGGCATACTGATTCCGTATCGCATTTATGTAAACCTGTTCGGCACGTGAATATCCGGTCATCCGGTAGCATTCTCCCTGCCTGAAAGCCGTTTCGGCGCGCAGTGGCTTATCTTTGGACGAAATGCGGGAATAGGCTTTGTTGTATAAATCACCAGCCAGGGCATATTCTCCTTTCATAAAGCTCTGATCTGCTTTTCGCAATGTGGATTTTGTGCCACCACAAGCCGTGAGAAGCACGAGTATGAAAACGGTAAGGTATGAAGCGGCAAGTCGGTACATATATAAATAAAACCCCTTTATTAGCTGATTACTTAAAATAAACTAATTAAAAGGGTTTTTATTGTTTCTTTAGTGTGGTAAAAATGCCAAATAACTGAGAGATTATTCTAAATCGTGAATTACAAGTCCCGAACGTAGTTTGGGCTCAAACCAGGTGGTTTTAGGAGGCATGATGTTGCCCGAATCTGCAATGTCGATCAGCTGCTTCATCGAAACGGGATATAGCGCCAGTGCTGCTTTCATCTCACCGCTGTCCACGCGGCGTTTCAGTTCGCCCAGTCCACGTATGCCACCCACAAAATCAATCCGCTTGTCGCTACGCAGGTCTTTGATGCCGAGAATTTCATCCAGAATCAGGTTGGACGAAATGGTTACATCCAGCACTCCAATCGGATCGTTGTCGTTGTAGGTACCTTCTTTGGCAATGAGTGAATACCATTTTCCTGACAGATAGAGTGAGAAATGGTGCAGGCTTTCCGGTTTGAAAATGTCAGTACCTTTTTCTTCCACTTGAAAATTTTCTTTCAGCTTATTAAGAAATTCTTCATCAGTCAATCCGTTCAAATCTTTCACCAGGCGGTTGTAGTCAATGATGGTAAGCTGATTATCGGGGAAGCACACAGCCATAAAATAGTTGTACTCCTCCTTACCTATGTGGTTCGGGTTTTGCAGGCGTTTTTCATTCCCAACCAGTGCTGCGGCGGCGCTCCGGTGGTGTCCGTCGGCAATATAAAGTGATGGAATCTCCGCAAAAATTCCGGTAATTTGTGCTATTGTTTTTTCATCGTCAATTTTCCAGAAAGTGTGACCGAAACCGTCAAATTCGGCTACGAAATCGTATTCCGGAGTGTTTTTTGAAATATCTTTTACAATATTATCCAGTTCTTCGTGGTGAGGATAAGCAAAAAATACCGGTTCGATGTTGGCATTATTCACCCGAACGTGTTTCATGCGGTCTTCTTCCTTATCGCGGCGGGTAAGTTCGTGTTTTTTGATTTTTCCGGTCATGTAATCGTCCACATAAGCGCATACTACCAATCCGTACTGAGTGCGCCCGTTCATTGTTTGAGCGTAAACGTAATATTTTTCGTTCTCATCCTGCACAAGCCAGCCATTTGAGCGGAATTTGGCAAAATTTTCGGCCGCTTTCGTGTAAACTTTGTCTTCGTGTTCGTCAGTGCCTACCGGAAAATCTATTTCCGGCTTGATGATGTGATAAAGTGAATACGGATTGCCTGCAGCTTCTGCCCGTGCTTCGTCAGAATTTAACACATCGTAGGGGCGTGAAGCCACTTTTTCAACCAGATTTTTAGGAGGACGAATGCCTTTGAACGGTTTAATTGTTGCCATAAATAGTTTGTAGTTTATTGTAAAATAGTTTGTAATAGCATTATTATGACTTATTTTTTAATTAACTTTCGCAAATGTAAGTAGTTGTAATTAAAGCATTTACAAATATGCTTACAATTTTCTACTTGCGTTGACCTGTCCCCCTCTCCTTGGGGAGAGGGGTTAGGGGTGAGCCTGCCTGCCGCAGGCAGGGTCGAATGATAAGAATATTTGAAAGATCATTTTTGTATAAACATCTGATAGTCAATATATGCGATTTTATATTAATCAGTATTTCAAGCATTTATATACTTGCGAAAGTTTAATTTTTTAGAATAAATAAATTCCAAAAGTTTGACAAAATTAAGAAAAATATTAACATGTTCATCCCTGAAGGACAGCTAAATTGTCATTTTAGTTATAAATACTGAAAGTGAAGTTTTGGTATTGATTTTATTCCTAATTTTGTAGTTGAATAGAGAAAAGCCTACCTGAAAGTTAAGGCTAAAAAATAATACTCTACATTCATCAATCAAAACAATCCTGAATTAAAATGGAATCAATCAGAGAATTATACCGCATAGGTCACGGGCCTTCGAGCAGTCATACGATGGGACCGCGATTTGCAGCCGAACGATTTGTGGCTCAGACACCCGAAGCTGTTTCGTACCGCGTGAGCCTGTATGGCAGCCTGGCTGCTACCGGCAGAGGCCATCTCACCGACGCAACCATAGCCGAAACCTTACAACCCAAAGCAGTGGAATTCATCTGGCTGCCCGAAATTGTATTACCGTTTCACACCAACGGGATGAAATTCGAAGCACTAGATGCTGATGGGCTTGTACAAAAAGACTGGGTGGTATATAGCGTTGGCGGAGGAAAAATAGTGGATGAAACGATTGTAAATGAAGAAAACCGAATCTACGAACATTCAACTATAGCTGAAATAATGCCCTGGATCGAAAAACGGGGACAAACTTACTGGGAGTACGTGCAGGATAGGGAAGGAAAAGACATCTGGGATTTTCTGAACGAAATCTGGAAAGCCATGCAACAATCGGTGAGAGACGGACTCGAAGCCGACGGAGTGCTGCCCGGTGAATTGTATCTGCGACGCAAAGCTGCATCATACTGGATAAAAGCGAAAGGTTATAAAGTCAGTTTGCAAAACCGCTGTCTGATAATGTCTTACGCTATGGCTGTGTCCGAGCAGAATGCCAGCGGCGGACTAGTGGTGACGGCACCCACGTGCGGTTCTTCGGGGGTGATACCGGGCATTCTGTATCACCTGAAAACGTATCACGAAATGTCGGATAAGCACATTCTTCAGGCCCTCGCTACTGCAGGTTTATTCGGCAATGTAATCAAAACAAATGCTTCCATTTCGGGAGCGGAGGTAGGTTGTCAGGGCGAAGTAGGTTCTGCCTGCTCCATGGCTTCGGCTGCTTCCTGTCAGCTTTTCGGCGGAAGTCCGCAGCAGATAGAATATGCTGCCGAAATGGGCCTTGAGCATCACCTCGGCATGACGTGCGACCCTGTGTGCGGATTGGTGCAGGTGCCTTGTATTGAGCGGAATGCATTCGCTTCGCTTCGTGCACTGGATGCCAACCTGAAATCGATGCTCTCCGATGGGAAACACCTCATCAGTTTTGACAAAGTGGTGGAAGTAATGAAGAAAACCGGTCATGACCTGCCTCATCTCTACAAAGAAACGGCCGAAGGCGGGCTGGCAAAGGAGTGGTTGGTTGATTAGACACTAAGCACCCTAAAATCTCCCATTTTGGCGGGCAAGCTCCGAAATGCGGACTTAGAAATAAGGTGTTTCCTGGTTGATTTAGTCTGATGAAAGGGAAAATAAATCGAAAAAAGTGGAATCCGGTATAGACGGAATTCCACTTTTTTATTGTTAATTATGAGGAAGTTAATTGTAAGTCGGAAATTGATTAACTTATGTTTTTTAGAGCCTGATACCTACCGACAAGCTCATTCTGAGGAATGCCCAGGGACCTTTGATATTTATATCAGCATTGTTGGATGATACATTTACGGTGTATTTGTACAAGTTTATTTTTCCCAGATTTTCATCCAGTATATCTTCTATGTTTTCTTTTACATCCTGCTGATCCTGGGAATTAATGTCCGGAGATATGTCACCAAGTACATTTCCATCCAGGTATCCTACATGTACTCCAAGTAAAGACCAATCGATGACAATATTTTTTCGCTTACCGGCAAGCCACTGACATCCCAGAAGAATTCCACCACTGTGGGTTTTCAGGTTGCCGTTGAGTGAAATGTCATATTCTTCATCTTCATCGTTGATATATTGGGTTTTAATATTATCAAAGCCCGATTTGCCATATTTATAGTAGGGCGAAATGTAAAATCCTCTCCCATAGCCTTTTCTGCCGGTATAGAAGCGCATTTCGAGAGATGAAGTCAGTGAATTTATCTGAGCCATTTCCAGAAATCCTTCATCATCTTTCACCAGTTCGCTGAGTTTGGAAGCATAAGGAATATTGCCGGATGGAAAATAACCCACATTGCCAACAAGGCTGAAATGTTTGCCGATAACCCGTTCGGCTGAAAAACCGTAGAATCCCAAAGCCAGTCCCGGAAGATCAACTTTCAGAATAGTCCGTCCATCGAGTATGGCTCCTTGTGAGGGATGCCAGGTCTTCGGTGTAGTATCATTTTCCTGTGAAAATCCGGAGATAATCACACAAGTTAAAACCAAAGAAATTAAAATGATTCGTCTCATGAGATTGATTTTTTATTGGTTTGTTGGAATTACTTTAAAAATAAAAATAAAAGTTTTGGAATAATGTGTATTTATTCCGAAAATAATGCATTTACAGGCTGCAAAAAATGAAAAATGATTATTTATCTATGTTATAAAATGAATTTTGAAATATTATGTTCAAAAAAAACAAATATTCAAAAGAAAAGTCTTATTTTTGGGAATTATTATTTCCGAAAAATTTGCTGGAAGTTAACCGGGTATATATTTATGAACAACATGTTTTCTAAATATTGCTTTCTTCCTGAATATCAGATTTCGACAATGCCAGTAAGGTTATGTCAATCTATTTATAATCAGGCTGTTACCTTGCCTGTTATCCCTTTTACCTCTGAATGTCATTCCGACAAAGAAAATTTTCCAGATGGAGCTACTTACCGTAGAGTTTTTTCTGCAGCCCGTTATCGGTCCGATAGCGAGTTAGCAGTGAAAAAATCAGGTAAGTTGCGCCTGTTGCGAAACCGATTTCGGGGCTGATCAAGCCCGACTGTAAGTGCTGTATACCGGCAATAATTCTATCCGGATTATTGTTTATCTACATGAAGGATAATGATTATTAAGTAATTCATTATCAGATAAGAACTTCAAGAAATCTTTTTTTTCAAGCTGTGAAAAAAATAGCCGTTTCCCTGCAACATTTTACTTCATAAAATTACCCTTCATGAATCGACTATCCTAAAATCCCAAAACCTATGAATTTCAAACATTTCAATCTCAGGGAATCACGTTTCAACGTATTCACACAACCTGAGAAGCAGCACAGAACGCTCGACAGACGCAGGTTTCTGAAAAATATCGGATTGAGCGCCTTGGCTATCAATCCTGTGGTGAAGTCCATCGATAAGGTGGTAGGAGAGCCCTTCCACATTATTTCCTCTGCCGATGGCTTTATCGTAAAAAGAAATGCCCGCATTGCCTGGCAATTTCCTGTTTCACATTTTACACGCGGTGCCAAAGTGAGCGTGGAGAAAATCAGGGATGTTTATTTTATCAAAATGAACAACCTGACGCTGAATGGCTCATTTCAATCTTTTGATGTTACAGCCAGCATTTATGAAAGTCTTTTCGGCTGGCGCATGAAAATGGAAATTCCGCAGTTTGGAGTCAATCTTCAGGTAAATTTTACGGACTGGCTTGACAATCAGCTGCTTGTAGAACAAAAAATAAGTGCAAATTTGACATTTGGCAGTCTAAGTTCACAAAGTAATATCAGGATTGAGGGCGAAGTGAATTTCATGATGGATACACGCTGGAATATGTATTTTGAAGGAGATGAGGCTGTTACACTCCGATATTCGGGTAAAACCTACCATACTTCTGCTCTGGTGCTCACCGGCAGAGGTCAAACCTTCAAATCATTCATAACCGCTCCGGCAGGCTCGCTGAATGTAAAACTGCCCGGTTTCACTGCCTGGAGCCGCTTTTTGTCTGATTTGCGTTTTGCGGGTGATTATTCCATGAATTATTCCGGAGCCAACCCTGATTTGAATTTTCTGATGTGGAATGATAAAACCGGAATTCACCATCAGTCGCTTTGGGTGAATCATACGGGTGAAACTTTATCTTTCAGGCATAAATTTCAAAAAGGCCACGATTTTAAATTCAATAAGCTGTTTTTTTTCTCTGAAAACAACGAAAATCTACAACCCGAAGTGTATCTGGCAGCTTTGTCGGCACCCGGACAGTGGATCAACAACAAAATAGGCTCTTTCCAAATCGGGTCTGACAACAACTTACCCGATTTTGAAGCAGTAGGTTATGCTTCCGATATTCGTTCATATCGCTATGCACCCCGGCTCACTGCTTTCAAACCATTGATAATCAATGCACTGACACTGCCCGATGTGCTCGAAAAACCGGTGAACATTGTACTTGCCCGCTGCAACGACGAAAGCATGCCATTGCCCGAAGAGGTGAATGCCATCACCACAAATGCTCAGGATACGGCTGTGAGACGAACCAACCTGCTGAGAATAAATAAAACTACAGCCAATCCGTCCACGCAGACACAAACCCAAAAAAGTACTCAGAGTCAGCCGGTAATAAAAAAAACAACTACTCCCGAAAGACGAACCGGAATTCTGAAAGTCATTCAGCCGGACGATAAGAAAAAAGAGCAAACCGAACAACCAAAAGTTCAGACGCCGGACGGTAGCAGAACCACTCAGCCCGAAAAGCAGGATCCCGTCGTTACCAACAAAAGAAAAGCAGTAAATGCAAAGCCGCCCGAAATTTCTACGGTGGGGAAAGATATTCAGCTTACGCTTAATGAGTTAAAATTCAGGATATTGCGACCGGAAGATTTGCTTTTACTGGAGTTTGAATTCCGAAATTTCATTCTCGCTACTGTAGGCAATAAAAATACGCTTTCGCTTCAGAAAAAAGGGACAAAAGGTCTGGTAATCATACGAATACAAACTCAGCATACGCTTGAGGAAGCTTTTTTTGAAGAAAATAAAATTCCCGATCCGGATAAAAAAGCTCCCGATGTTGTCAGTTTACCTGTCAGACATCTCAGGGCTTACCGAAGCCGGCTGGTGTTCGAATATCCGGCCGGAAGCGAATCATTCGCGCTGAATATCAATGAATTGCTCGATTGGTCTAAATTCGAACTGCGCGTGGATCCGCGCGCCTGGGTGCGTGTTCCGCTCAAGCTGGATCGCGAAAGCATTATCAAAAATCCGAAATATTCGCGGGTTTCGGTAGTAGGTAAAAATAAAACCGTAGCTGTAAACCAAAAACAAGACCTCGCTTACGGTCTGAAACTCAATCAGACCAACGTAATGCGGGCCGACAGAATAAAGCAATATGATGCTGCTACTGTAAACAACGTTTTTTCTGCATCTGTTTCCGATTCGTTGCTGAGTAATTCATTGCAGCAGGCACAAAAAGCTATGCTCAAACCCGGACCGGTTCCCGAAGACAGCACCTGCATCGAAGCACCTGCGCTGATGTACATTTCACCCAACCAAACAGGTGGATTTGAGCATCGCATCGTTCTTCAGAGGTTGCAGGAGCAAAATTCCGGCGAAATCTACGAATTGTGGCATACAAAGCTGGGTGTAAGACTTAAAGACGGAAAAATTACGGATGCAATGCCGTATTTGCGTACAATAAGAGCACTTTGGGCTTTCGATGCCAATTTAAATTACAAATCAGTTCCCGACGTGAACAATCCATTGCCGTTCAGAGCTTCGCTTGATGCCAGCGACCGGCATATATTGGTTCACACTACCTCCAACTATACTGATATTCCCGGTTATCAGCCGGCTACAGTGCCCGTCAATAAGCTTATGCTCACACCGCTGGGAGCCTATCTGGACTGGCACGCTTTCTTTGATGTGCCGACATCGGCCCTGGATATTATTGAGTGGGAGCATTTCGCCACGTTAGGCCGCGATCATTATGTGAAAATAGTGAAAGAAGGGTATCTTTTCCCCTTCGGGCATCGGGCGGCACTGGTGAAAATCACCGAGCGAAAGTTTATGAAAGAAAACCGTTCGGCTGTAAACCGGCAGCGTATGTACATTGTGGTGCTGCAAAAGGAAGTGGTGTATGATCGCACCATTCCGCAGGGCGATTTCCTGAAATTCCCGTTTCAGGCAGTAGAAATAATCAACTCCAATACACCCGATATAGATAATCCTCAAACTACCACTATCGATGCAGGTTTGGGAGGTTATAACTTCTACATACACTCATTGGGCAAACCATTTCAGTTTGATGTGATTTTTACCGATAAAGAAGGAGCCGAGCACCGGAAAAAAATTCCGCTGGCGTTTGTAGGTAATATTGTAGCAAGAGATACAAACAAAATCATGCCAGTGGTGCAAGATTATTTGGCTAAAACAATTTACAACAACCTGATTTTCAGCGGCGATAACATTTCGTATGCCGAAAGCCTGATTGAAGGCGACACTGTGTACGAAACCCGCGAAATAAAGTTCGGTGCGGTTTCATTTCCATCTCCCGGTGTTGGCGAAATCTGCTTCCGCCCTACCATTCAGCATGCGCTGGTGAAACTGGAAGCTGTCAATCAACTCACCGGAAACGACGAAGCGGTGAAAATTTCCCTGGTGGACGATTCGAATCCCGGTCATGTCTTTGCTTCGGTAGAAAATGCCGCGCTTGATTTCTCAGGCGGCAGCGACAAGGCGGGCGGATTTCTGACTCCAAACATGGCAATAACCGGATTGAGCCGCTTGCACGGTACAGTAGGAGGCGCCATTGACGATGCTATGAACATGGCTTTCAATGCAGCTAAAGTTTTTGAAACGCTGGATAAAATCATGTCGGCCAAAATCTTTGGCGTGATTGATATTTTCTCGCTGTTTGATCTGGATTCATCTAATCTTGCAGGCTCCATGGACGATTTTATCAATCAGATAAAAGCCATTCAGCAGAAAATAGAACAATTCAGAAATGCTATAAAACTGGCTGAAGCCAAAGCACTGGAGTTGGAAAAGGCGGCTGTAAACAACATCAACTACACTCAAAGTCAGCTTCAAAATGAAATAAACAAAATTCGACAGGATCTGGAAGCGGAGCTTGCCACTGTCAAAAATAATATTCTCGGCGAAGTGACCAAACTACGGAATCTGATGAATAGTTCCGTTCCGCGCATCCCGAATCTGAAAACCTATATGACCGACGATGCATTTCATGTGCAATACAAATGGCAGCCGGATTTGGGAAAAAGTGAGAAAGAAATTTTCCCGGATATTCTTACTGTCAAAATTACCGATCCGAAGAAAGCATTACAAATCGACACACATTTCGAAAAACCGTTTGAACTCAGCGCAGCACCCAAGCTCACTTCCGTAGCGCGGTTTGATAATTTCAGAATAGAAGTGGCCGATTGTATTGCCGTTATTTTCAAATCGTTACGGTTCGAAACCGGCACATCAGGCAAAAGCGGTGTGAAAGTAGATATGGGCGACGTACCCATGGAATTTACCGGTGCACTCGATTTCATCAACAGTCTGAACAGCATCATTCCGTCCAGCGGATTTTCCGACGATGGCAACGGGCCGTACCTTGAACTCACAGCTTCGGGCATCAAAGCCGGTTACACCCTCGCTCTGCCTAATTTTGAAATGGGCATGTGCATGATTGCCAACATATCGCTGGGTGCGTACATCAATCTACCCTTCACCGGCGACCCGCTCACCATTGGTTTCTATTTCTGCACCCGCGAAAATCCGTTTATGCTCACCATTTCCTGTTTCGGCGGAGGCGGATTTATCAAACTCGTAACCCGACTCGACGGACTTGAATCCATCGAAGCGGCCTTTGAGTTCGGAGCAGCCATTTCGCTCAACGTGGGAGTGGCTTCAGGCAGTGTATCGGTAATGGGAGGCATTTATTACAAATCAAAAAACGTACAAATAACCCTGCCTGACAGCAGAGTCATCACGCAAAACCAGGCTGATCTCTCCGCCTACCTGCGTATCAATGGCAAACTTTCCATTCTCGGGCTTATCCATGTTTCGCTTGAGTTTTACCTGGAACTTCATGCAGTCATTGCTGGCGGAAAAGTTCAGAAACTCGAAGGCTCAGCCACGCTCAAAGTAAAGGTGTCCGTGCTGTTTTTCAGCAAGACTGTTTCTGTCACTGTTAGGCGTACGCTGGCCGGCAGCGGCGGCGATCCGAAATTTCAAGAAATGATTTTTGAAGAAGACTGGGAACAATACTGCCTGGCATTCAGCGAATAATGAATGAAACAGGGATTTATAACCCGTAGGAAATTGAACTTATAAATTGTTATTAACCTATTGAAAATAAATATATTATGATACAAGAACTGGTTTTTACAACGTTGCCCGTTCAGCGTATAGAACAAGACAGAGAGCAATACCTGAAAGTTTCGGTATATGTGTCGCCGCATTTGAAAAGCGCTGCAACCATGAAACTGGGTGACGCTCCCGACATGTACAACTGGGCAGAAAAAATACAAAACACAGAATTCACATTCCGGATAAGCGGCTTGAAATCGGATATACCGGCCATTTTCAACAAATCGGTCATCGACAAGGACCTCTACAGGAGCATTTTCCATTCAAACATTCAGATTGAAAAATATGAAATGGAAAACCTGCAGCTGAAACCCATCCGGTCTTTTCCGGTGTCGCATATTCGCGATTTTTTGCTCGATCAGGTGAAAAAAATAGCCATCGAAAGTCCCGTGCAGCTTGTGCCGGCATCTCATTTTATCGATCCGGACAGAATGGGCATAATAGCTGATATTCAGATAGATGCTAACGTGCTGAACACTGAAAATGCACAAAAAGCACAAACGCGCAGCAAAACGGCGACGCAAAAACCTTTTATCCTGAAAAATGAAATGCAGGTGAATAATATGCGTACCTTGTTGAAAAACAATCGGTTTATCCCTTTCAAAAAGCAGGCAGAACCCGCTGCAGACTTCGTGCAATTGAAAGATTTTCACTTTCAGAATAAAAAAATAGTGGATAAATTAGTGATCCGAAAACCGAAGTTTGAGTTTCACAACATACTTTCGGTCATGAACAGCTATCCGGCTCTCATGCGACGGCTTGGCTTCATTCTCGATTTCGTAATCCCTTATGATTCAGCTATTCCGGCTTCAGGCACCATTCAGGTAGTGCCCGGTGAAATTGCGTTCAGCGAAGCCGGCACGAAGATTTCGGCACCAAAAACAGCCTACAGCCTTACTGCCAAAGGATTTTATGCAGCCGACACATCGGGGAGCGTGCTCAGCAGGGGTTTTGTGAAAATAAATACGTCTGATTTCTCGGTGGTGCAAATGGACACCGACGGTATGGCTCTCAAAACGGCACAAACCGTGAACGAAAAAATAATTCAGGTAGCCGATTATTTCCAAATGCGGTCTGCAGCTACTCTCCGCGCAGAAACGGCTCTTCAAAACCTCAAGTTGAAACCTCAGCTGGCAACAGCAGCCAGAGCCGATGCAGGGGTGAGCAACGTTAAAACTGCTAACAGTACCGCGCGGGTGCAAAACATAGCTCAGTCTGAAACTACATTCAAACCGGTTTTCACTTTTCAAAAAATGAAACCCGTAGAAAAAATGAAACTGCTGGAAGTGCCGCCCCGCGAAGGTTTGCATGCCATGCGTTCGGCCGGAATTGCGCTGATCAGAAACGGAATGAGCGGACATGTGGCTGTGAAATTACAACGAAATTCCAGTTTCCAGAAAATGCTGATAGACAATGCCAAAGTGGATTTGAAAATCAAAAACCTGTTGCTGCCGGAAGAAATATTGTATTCTGATGATCTGGTGATGGCCTACCGCATGGATATTGCTTACGAAGACAATCCCGGAAAATGGTATTCGCTCCACAAACGGAAAATGAGCTATTCCTGGTTCGATGAAGCCGGGGTGGAACATCCGATAGAAAACATCAGTCCTGACGAAGGATATGTGGAAATGGCCATTATAGAAAAAGAAAACGACAAGGAAAATATTTATGTGCCCGAAACACTTGCCCGCTGGGAAGGATGGAGCCTTTCGGTGGAAAAACCGGGCCTGGCTATCAATGATTCGGAAGAGCATACAGCCAAAAATCCGCGGGACAGACACGATTTTCTGAGCAGCTCGCGCCAGGTTGAAATGAAGAAATACGTTTTTGATCCCACACTCGATTTCAAACTGAATGCACAATCGGAACTGGTGCCCGGAACATTGCCCAAACTTCGTTTCGGGAAATCATACCGTATCAGAGTCCGGACAGTGGATATGGCAGGCAACAGCCTTCCGCTCGAATTTGAATCCGAATCTCAGGCGGAAACTTCTTGCAGCAACATTGTTTATCTGCGTTACGAACCGTTGGCAAGTCCTATCGTATTGGTAGGCAATCAGTTGCGCGACGGTGAATACCTCGAACAAATGGTTGTCAGAAGCAATTTTGATGTTGATGTGGAGAAATATGAAAATGAAAACCGGGCCGACGGGCAGGACTCCAAAGGACGCTCACTGCGCTATCTGTTGCCTCCGAAAAACAGCCAGCTGATGGCCGAAACTCACGGCAAGTTCGAAAAAGCCTTTGGCGACCCGCAAAAAGCAAAAGCCATTTATCAGATAATCATCTCACACGAAGGCTTGTACGAGCGCAACGAGGATAATACCGAAAAAATTTATTCCGACGATCAGGCCCGGATTATTTATCTGCCCGATCCGATGGCTGCCGGAATAGCCATATTTGCCGATACAGAGAGTGAAAATACGCATACCGAAGATTTTTCGCCGCGTATGTTCAGTTTTTTCACCAAAGAAGAACTCACTCCCGATAATACGAACAGCGTTAACATTCCCGAAGACTGGTACGATACGCAAGCCATCCGGATAAAGCTGGAAGAAGGTGCCCTGGCAGGTAATTGGGACGGAACGAAGCGCACCTTTACCGTCAAATTGCCCAAAGGACAACGTATGAAGCTGAAAATAAGCTCTTTCTGGCGTGAGGAAGACATGAAAAAGCTTTCGGCCGTTTGGCAGCTGGTGAAAAGTGATGCCGGCGCAAAACTGGCTGAAATCGAGAAAATTGCTAAAAGCGGTCAGCACTGGATGATTACTCCTTCGCGCACGTTTGAACTTGTACATGCTGTGCAGCAACCGGTTGAAGCGCCTGCTTTACTGCAGGTTGTACCCGAACGCGATTACGATGATACTTCCGCTTTTCTGAACGTGCGGTTTAATGTTCACGGAGAAAGTACCGACTCCGCCGAACTGAAAGCCAGCTGGACCGAACCGCTCGACGATGGCATTTCTGTGGAAATAAAAGAAAAAAGTTTCAACGATTCAATTCCCGAAATTGATATTTATTACCACGACAAAACGGTGACCGTTGGAACAATAAATGACCCCAAACCCGGCCTGAAACCGGACAGACTGCAACTGAGAGAACCGCGCTGGAAAACCGAACCGGCTTCTATCCGGCAATTTGACGTGCAACCCGGTTCGCTCAAAATAAACAATATCTACAAGTTCCAGGCCGAAAGACTGGCCAACGTTCAGCAGCAAAAAGCAGCCGAACCTTCGCGAAATGTGGTGAATACGCTGCGATTTGACCTGGAAGAATCCCGGCTGAATCTGGTCAAAATGCTTGATTTGCGCCATTATCCGCTTGAACATGCTTTCGGCAATACGCGTCACCGCTGGGTAAATTACTCCATCGTGGCATCGTCGCGTTACAGCGCGTATTTTACCAATATCCAGAAGAAAAAACCGGAGATTTCATTTGTCAGAGAATCCAACGTTGGTAAAGTGAACATTCTGAGCACTGCCCGGCCCGATAAACCCGAAATAGATTATGTAATTCCTGCTTTTGAATGGCAAAAAACCAATCAGGGAGGCGTTATGACTCATATTCGTAAAGGCGGAGTGCTTCGGGTGTACCTCAAACGTCCGTGGTTCTCAAGCGGCGAAGAAGAAAAACTGGCTGTCGTACTTCCCGATTCTTCCGGAACTGCCAGTTTGGTCACCACGATGGTTCAAAGTCCTGTTTATACCGATATTTACACACACTGGGGCGCCGATCCGTTGTTTGTTTCGGAGCTTCCCGGAAAATCAAGTCCGCTCCCTGCCGATTTCAGGTACAATCCTGTGGTGGAAAAAGGATTAGTATATCCCGGAAAAGAGGACGTGAAAGCTACTGCTGTGGCTTATCCCGTTACGTTCGACAGGGAAAAGCAGTTGTGGTATGCCGATATTGCGCTGAATACCGCCAACATGTATTTTCCGTTTATAAAACTGGCTTTAGCCCGCTATCAGGCCCATTCGCTTCGCGAAAATAATACAGATGTTTGCCTGTCGAATGTGGTCATGGGAGGCATGATTCAAATGGTGCCGGAGCGAAAAGCTTCCATCGGCCTGTCGCAAGCAGGGAAAAACACGGTAATGAATTTCAGGCTCAGCGGCCCGACTTACAGTCATAAATCGTCCAAATTTGGAATTCGTGAAGTGATAAAAGTCACTGTCATGCAAACGGATTCAACCGGCAGCGAGCAGGGCATTCTGATTGATAGTTCTAAAACCGGCCAGCAAAATCCCGATATGTGGACATTCGAAGTTGGACGAAACATGAAGGGCGACAACTACTTTGAAATCAATGATAACATCACACTCCCGGAAGCCTACCGAACCGGTTCATTTCAGGTAGTGGTTGAAGAAATCGAACTGGGGCCGCAAAGTCTGAATAACATTCCTGATGCCTATAAAGAAAGACTTGAACACCCCGAAGAAACCAACAGGGTAGTGTATGCGGATGTTTTTGATGTGAAGAGATAAACTGAATTCAACTATCAATTCATTCAGGCAATTCATAGAAAACAGGTCTGATTCTAAAGAAATAGTCTCTTTTTAAAAAGAGACTATTTCGTTTGAATAATGTACAATAATCCATATTGTTCCTTCTAAATGAATCTCCAAAATGAAAAAAGTTTCAGATTTATTTTGTTATAAATTTGGAATTAACTACCTTTGCACCCACAAAAAATCAGAAAGGATTGAAAACCTTAAAAGATTTTATTGAAATGATGGCGAGATAGCTCAGTTGGTTAGAGCGTCCCGATATAAAATCGGGAAGGTCGGGAAACCAGCTAAGATATGATTGAAATAATGGCGAGATAGCTCAGTTGGTTAGAGCGCATGATTCATAATCATGAGGTCGGGGGATCATGCCCCCCTCTCGCTACAGAAAAAAAAAGCAGTTACAAAAAATTATTTTTTTGTAACTGCTTTCTTTTTATTGTTATGATTGCTTACTTTAAACAACTACCGAGCCATTGGTAAGTTTTTCGTTAGGTCGTACAAGTGTGAGTGTTCCATCGGGATTTTCAGCTGATAGTATCATGCCTTCGCTGTCGATTCCGCGCAGTTTGCGCGGGGCAAAGTTAGCGATGAAGAGCACCTGCGAGCCGACCAGTTCCTCCGGCTTTGGGTAATAAGCGGCAATTCCCGACAAAATGGTACGTCCGCCCATTCCGTCATCCAGTCTGAACTGAAGAAGTTTGTCGGCTTTGGGTACTTTGGTACACTCCAGCACCGTGCCTACACGGATGTCCAGCTTTCCGAAATCTTCGAAAGCCACATTTTCTTTCACAGCCTGAGGAGTAAATGCATTTGCTTCGTTTTGTTTTTTTGTGTCATTCAGTTTGCGAATTTGCGCTTCCACCTGTTCATCTTCAATTTTCTCAAAAAGAAGTTCAGGTGTATTCAATTGATGACCTTCTGCCAGTAAATTCATTTTTCCAAGTTCCTTCCAGTCAAAAGTTGACAGGTTGAGCATTTCGCGCAGTCTCTGTGATGTAAATGGCAGAAAAGGCTCGAATGCGATGGAAAGATTGGCTGCAATTTGCAGACTGATGTTCAGAATAGTGGCTACGCGGTTCATGTCGGTCTTTGCCAGCTTCCAGGGCTCGGTTTCTGCCAGGTATTTGTTCCCGATGCGTGCCAGATTCATCGCTTCTTTCTGTGCATCGCGGAAGTGGAAAGTATCGAGCAATGCTTCCACCTGCGTTTTTACGCCGGCAAAATCGTCCAGAGTTTGCTTGTCGTAATCGTTCAGTGAGCCAATAGGCGGAACCTTACAATCGAAATATTTCTGGGTAAGTACGAGTGCGCGGTTCACAAAATTTCCATAAATGGCAACCAGCTCGTTGTTATTTCTGGCCTGAAAGTCTTTCCAGGTGAAGTCGTTGTCTTTGGTTTCGGGTGCATTGGCTGTGAGCACGTAGCGGAGTACGTCTTGTTTTCCAGGAAAATCTTCGAGATATTCGTGGAGCCAAACCGCCCAGTTGCGCGAAGTGGAAATTTTATCACCTTCCAGGTTGAGGAATTCATTAGCAGGTACGTTGTCGGGCAGGATGTAGTTTCCTTCGGCTTTGAGCATGGCAGGGAAAACAATGCAGTGGAACACAATGTTGTCTTTTCCGATGAAATGCAACAAACGGGTTTTGGGGTCTTTCCACCATTTTTCCCACGTTCCGTATTTTTCGGGTTGCGCATCACACAATTCTTTGGTGTTTGAAATATAGCCAATCGGAGCATCAAACCACACGTAAAGCACTTTTCCTCCGGCGCCTTCCACCGGCACAGGAATTCCCCAATCCAAATCACGGCTTACGGCACGCGGTTGAAGTCCCATGTCGAGCCAGCTTTTGCACTGTCCGTACACGTTTGATTTCCACTCTTTGTGGTCTTCCAGAATCCAATGGCGCAACCACGCTTCGTGTTGGTCGAGCGGAAGATACCAGTGTTTGGTTTCGCGCATTACAGGCACGCTGCCGCTTATTGCCGATTTTGGATTGATTAAATCGGTGGCATTAAGCGATGTTCCGCACTGCTCACATTGATCACCGTAAGCGTTTTCGTTGCCGCAATGCGGACATTTTCCGGTAATATAGCGGTCAGCCAGAAACTGTCCGGCTTCGGTATCGTAATACTGTTCGGAAGTTTGCTCAATGAATTTTCCGTTTTCATACAATGTTTTGAAAAATCCGGATGCCAGTTCGCGGTGTGTTTTGGAAGTGGTTCGGGAATAAACATCGAATAAAATACCAAAATCTTCGAATGATTTTTTGATAAAGGAGTGGTATCTGTCCACGATATCCTGCGGCGAAACACCTTCGTTGCGGGCTTTGATGGTAATAGGCACTCCGTGCTCATCAGAGCCTCCTACAAAAAGGACTTCTTCGCCTTTCAGTCTCAGATAGCGGACATAAATATCGGCGGGAACATATACTCCGGCCAAATGTCCGATATGAACCGGTCCGTTGGCATACGGGAGAGCCGAAGTAACGGTAGTACGTTTGAAATTTGTCATTGGTTGATTGGTTGAGTTGGTTAAATGGCTTGATTGGCTACATTGAATTTACCAACTTCTTATTTAACTATTTTACTAAAAAACGGAGTGCAAAGTTACGAAAAAAATAGGAATTTTTGATGCCGGTAAATCAATAAACGCTTTAAGCGAATTATTGTGTGATGTTTCGGGCTTTCTGATGGGTGCAGTCCGGATTAATATGAGCGCAACGATACACGGAAAATGTGACACCGGAAACTTGAATGATTTACAGCAGCTTTCATACTTTTTTATGGTATTTTTTTATTGACACATTTCCCAATAGCCCTTAAAATTCCGTAAATAAAATTTTTGCATTTTTTAAACCACTCACTTTGTGTAACTTTGCATCTGTTTTTTAAAAATAAAAATAGACCTATGACAAACGCCGCATCCAATCCGAAATCTCTCAAACAAAAATTCTCCAATGCCTTTTGGGTAGCCAACGGAGTTGAACTGCTCGAGCGACTGGCGTATTATGCCGTTTTTATCGTCATTACACTTTATCTCTCCAATGTCTGGGGTTTCTCGGATATTGAGGCAGGTGCCATTTCGGGCGTTTTTTCTGCTTCGTTGTATCTGCTTCCGTTGTTTTCGGGAGCTTATGCCGATAAAATTGGTTTCCGTTCGGCCATTATATTGGCTTTCAGTCTTTTATCGCTGGGATATGCCGGACTGGGTATTCTTCCTACTCTTCTTGAGAGTGCCGGATTGGTGGATTATTCCATGACTACCACTTTCAATGGTTTGAATGAGAGCTATCTGCGTTGGACTATTGTTCCGGTAATGGCTTTGATTGTACTTGGCGGTTCGTTTATCAAGTCGGTGATTTCTGGTACCGTAGCTCGCGAAACTACTTCCGAAAACCGTGCGCGCGGTTATTCTATTTTTTACATGATGGTAAATATCGGTGCTTTTACCGGAAAAACGGTGGTTGATCCGCTTCGTAAGAGCATGGGCGATCAGGGGCTGGTGTATCTGAACTTCTTTTCAGCATCTATGACCTTGCTGGCACTAATTGCTGTTATCTTCTTTTATAAATCGGTGAAAACCGAAGGACAGGGAAAGAGTTTCCGCGAAATCGGACAGGGGCTTATTCGGGTGCTGACAAACTGGAGGCTGTTAATACTGATACTGATAATCAGTGGTTTCTGGCTTATTCAGAGTCAGATGTACGCCACCATGCCCAAATACGTCATACGCCTGATTGGAGAGGATGCTTCACCCGGCTGGTACGCCAATGTAAATCCGCTGATTGTGTTTGTGATGGTAAACTTTGTGACTTCGCTCATGAAAAAGAAAAAAGCGCTTTCGTCCATGATGATCGGGATGCTCATCATACCTATGTCGGCACTGGTAATGTCATTCGGAAATCAGATTGATTCGCCGTCTATTCTGGGGTTGCATCCGGTAGCTTTTATGATGATTCTGGGAATTGCCATGCAGGCAATTGCCGAGTGTTTTATTTCACCCCGTTTTCTGGAGTATTTCTCACTGCAGTCGCCCAAGGGAGAGGAGGGTTTGTATCTCGGTTTCAGCCACCTGCATTCATTCTTTTCTTATTTGCTGGCGTTTCTGATGGGCGGTTTTCTGCTCGATAAGTATTGTCCGGATCCAAGGCTTTTCAGCTCGGCCGAAGCTTATGCCGCAGCCACCGAGCATGCACACTACATCTGGTATGTGTTTGTGGTTGTAGGGCTTATTTCGGCGCTTGCATTGTTTATTTACGGAAAAGTTACCCGGGAAAAAGTATAGTACCCGGGATATATCCCTTTAAAAATTTACTGCATTTCTGTAAGGTATTTCCAGTACCTTACCGGCATGTGCTGGCGCTGAAGTTTCAGGTTGATTCGTTCTTTTATAGCCATTGTTTTGAAGTAATCTTTCCACATCTGCTGGTAAAGTTGCTCTTCGGAGTCCAACTGTTCCGCTTTCAACTTACCTGAATTATCCACAGGACTTTCTGAAAATGTGATTTCTGTTGTTTTGTGTAAATTATAATACAATCCGTAATTCCGTTTGGTGTCATAAATGATCCAGGGCTGATCGGCATAACGATTGCTGAAATGTTTTGCCACCAGCAACAGAACATTGTAATCGGGCGAGATGGGTGCAAAAAATACACCATCGGATGTTTTCTGAAATCTGACAAACTGAATGGCTTTGTGGCAACTTTGATTTACTTTTTTGTAAATATTGGCACAGGCAAGCACGTCGGCATCGCCAAAGTTGAGTTCGATGGATTCTGTCGATTTGAATGCCTTGTAAATGTATCTGAAAAGAAGCAAATCAACTTCTGGCAGTTCTGAAATCCAGACCAGCATAAGCATGTGACAAGCGGAAGGTGAAATTTTCTTTTCGAGCGCACTCCATACACGGGCCGATTTCTCCGATTCGGTCACAATGGGGAATGATTTCTCCAGAAATAACGGTTTTACATCATCAGAATGAAGCAGGATGTCGGGTGTAACCTGCTGTTCGAAAGCATAAAACACACAACACAGCAATCCTTCAAACGATTTATCGTATGTAAAAGCGGTCATTTTTCCGGGGTTAGTGGTTGAATAAAGAAAGTGAATTGAGCAATCAATCGAATGTAAAACTCAGCTGAAAACGATCTTTTTCCTTGATTTTTTCATCAATCAGTTGTTTCCGTATGGTTTCCGGGCTCACTTCATTCACGGTGCTGACAGGCAACTCACGACAAACGATGAAATATTTGGCACGCTTCATTACCACGCCGATTTTTTGAAGCTGATAGCTGGTCAGTCTGCCGTATCGGCGTGCCGTAATTATTTTTTTTGCCGATAAAACTCCTACTCCCGGAATTCGTAAAATAGCTTCGTAGGGTGCTGTATTGACGTCAATAGGAAAAAACTCCGGGTGACGAAGCGCCCACGAAACTTTCGGATCCACTTCCAGATCGAGTTCAGGATTGGCATCGTTTACAATTTCATTTACCTGAAAATTGTAGAAACGAAGCAGCCAGTCTGCCTGATAGAGCCGGTGTTCGCGAACCAGTGGCGGTTGTTTCAGGGCAGGAAGCCTGTCGTCGTTCTGATTGATGTGAATATAACCGGAGTAATACACCCGTTTCATACTGTCTATGTTGTACAGCTTTGATGCGAGTGTAAGTATCTGATTGTCAGTTTCGGGTGTGGCGCCCACAATCATCTGTGTGCTTTGACCGGCCGGAACAAATCTGGGGGTTTTACGGAATTTCTTTCGGTCTTCGGTATTTTCAAGAATACCTTGTTTGATGTATTTCATAGGTTTCCACACACTCAGGTAGTCTTTTTCAGGGGCCAGTTTTTTCAGGCTCTCCTCCGTGGGGATTTCGATGTTTACACTCAGCCTGTCCACGTACATTCCGGCTATGTTCACAAGCTTTTGGCTGGCACCCGGAATGCTTTTCATGTGGATGTACCCGTTGAAACGATGTTCTTCACGCAGTTTTTTCACCACAGAAATCATTTGTTCCATCGTGTAATCGGGATTCCGTATGACCCCCGAACTCAGAAATAATCCTTCAATGTAATTTCTGCGATAAAATTCAATGGTTAGTTCGGCCAGCTCGGCGGGGCTGAAGGCTACACGTTTCAGGTCATTGCTGCGCCTGTTGGAGCAATACGCACAATCGTATATGCAATGGTTGGTCATCAGGATTTTGAAAAGCGAAATGCACCTGCCATCAGCCGTAAAACTGTGGCAAATACCCCAGCCGGCAGCTGTTCCGAGCGTTTTGTTCGGATTGCCGCGCGTAGTTCCGCTTGATGCGCACGAAACATCGTATTTGGCAGCATCAGCAAGGATTTTTAGCTTTTCGAGTGTACTTTCTTTTACCATATTACAAAGTAAGCAAAATTTTCCGACTATTTATGTCAATGAATTCTAAATATTATTGAGGTGTTGATAAATTTTTTCGAGCTTTTTTTTGTCGGTACAGGTATCTTTTTTTTATCCGGAGTTTAAGTTTTATCCGGTCTGATTGATACTTCGAAATCCTTTTCAGCACAATGATTCAGGCTTATTGAAATTTTTTCGGAATAAGTTGTTTGTTCGGATTTATTTGATTTATTTTGTTGTGTCAAATAGCATTCTGAATACCGTTATGAAGATAAAATTCAATGCTTATTGATTTGATAAACTTGAATTGAATTTATACAGCTTTATAAAACATTTTTATTAATCTTAATTTTTATTTTTACAAAAATAACATGAATAAATTCCGCTTTACTTTGATCTGTCTCTTCTTTGCATCCGTCATGCAAGCTCAACAAAATGACATTGTTGTGATAATCAGGCCTGTCACTCAGGGTTATGACTATGTGAAGAGTGCTGATATTCAGGCAACTGAATACATGTTTCCCGAGAGAATTGATGCGTTTGAGATTGATGAAATGGATGGAGTTGCAGCTGTACAACTTCGCGGAGTGAGTAAAAACGGAAAGAGCCTGAACAAATCAGGAGATTTTGTACTTTATGATTTGAAGACGCAAATGCCACGGTGGTCCAAAAAAATCAATTTTCCGGAAGAAAATGCAACGTTGACAGGCGGACGACCATTTCTGTTGAAACCCTACAGCGTAACAGCACTCGACGAAGCTACCGGTGCTGAAAAATGGACAGGAAAGACACAAATCTTTTACGCCGATAAAAAAACCGGAACAGGGGTGGGGTATAAATTTAACTCCCTGAATCCTGCTTCAGATAATTTGGAAGGCATTGATTTGAACAACGGAAATACAATCTGGAAACGCAACCTGGATCGCACCTATGGCTGGAACGACATAACAAAAATCAACGACAGCCTAATCCTGATAACGTCCGGCGGTTTGTATGCCATCAATCTGAAAAACGGGTTGGGCTGGGATTACAAAGCTCATACAGGAAAAAAACAAACCGGCGAAGCGGTGGCAAGAGGGTTGGGCAGTGTAATGCTGGGAGTACTCACGGGCGTGACGGTTATTCCAAACGTTGATGTAATCACCGGCATAGTATCAAATACACTCTCAGACAGTACAGGCATTTACCTGGCTTCTGCAGGGCAAATAGGCCGTCTGAATTCTAATGGTACTGAAATCTGGACCACTCAATTACCGAAAGACCTTTGCAGCGCTTCAGCAGTTTATCGTAAGAATGGAAATATTTACCTGATTAACAAAGGTATAGCCTATGAAAACGGAAATATGAGAGAATACGGACGTCCTTTTGTAGCTGTATTTAACGAAATGGATGGAGCACAAGTGTATTTCAGAAGTTTCGACGAGAAAAAGCTCATCCTGAATGATTTTGAAGTACAGGGAGATACCATTAATCTCCTGTTTCATAACAAGATAGTGCAACTCTCGTTGAAAACAGACACTGTCCTTTCTGAGAAATCATTTGATTTGAAAAACTCCGGATACCTCTACAGCTTTGCCAACGATAAAACTTTCTTTCAGCAAGACGACACATTTGTCCCTGCCCGCCAAAACAGATCGAAATACCTGATAACAACGAGCACGGGTAATGTGCTGATTCTGAACGATAAGATGGAAACAGAACAGAAACTTACCACCGGAGAATTTCATAAAAAACTATTCGAGAGTCCAACATGCAAATTGCTGTACAAAGAAGGAAGTCTGGCTGTGGTGAGCCACGATGGCAAACGGCTGGCTGAAATAAAAACTTCACCCAAAGTTTTACTGAAAGGCAGTAAACTCTATGAGGCCGTCGATAAAGTGCTGAGAGAGATTGAACTGGATGATATCATACCCTGAAACTGAATCTTTTAAAAATCAATTGTTATGAAAAATTACAGAATTTGGTTTAACGTTTTATCATTAGCAATTTATGTTATGAATTCTTCCGGATTTTTATCTGCTCAGTCGTTTAGCAACGATTTAGGCGTTTTCTGTTACCACAAGGATATCGGTGAAGTGAAAATAAAAGGTGATGCGATGTATAATTCTGAAAAACAGGAATATACACTTACCGGTGCCGGAAAAAACATTTGGTTTGGGAGTGATGAATTTCATTATCTGTACAAAAAAATAAAAGGAGATTTTATTCTTACAGCTCAGGTTCATTTCACGGGCAAAGGCACCGATCCTCACCGTAAAACAGGCTGGATGATTCGTCAGTCGCTCGATTCAAATTCGCCTCATATCAGTGCTTTACTTCATGGCGACGGACTTACATCCCTTCAATACCGAAAAGCAGCAGGTGCCGATATGGATGAAAAAAAACTGGAAATTACAGCTCCCGATGTAATTCAGCTTATCAGAAAAGGAAATAAATACACTATGTCAGCTGCTCAATGGGGAGATACGCTTATAACCGAACAAATCATGGGTGACATCATGTCCGATGAAGTGTTTATTGGCATATTTATTTGCTCCCACAATCCGGATGTAACCGAAAAAGCTGTTTTCGAAAACGTAAGAATTGAAATTCCTGCCGGCGACGAGCTGGTACCTTACAGAGATTATCTGGGTAGCAATCTCGAAATAATGGATGTGGCAACCGGTAAGCGGCAGATTATACACCAGGTAGCATATTCTATCCAGGCTCCGAACTGGACACCTGATAATAAAACCCTGATATACAATAGTAAAGGCTTGCTTTATTCCTTTGATTTAGCATCCGGCAACACCTCGGTAATAAATACAAAATTTGCAGATAACAATAACAATGATCACGTGCTCAGTTCCGACGGAAAATTCATCGGAATAAGTCATCACAGTAAAAAAGACAACGGGCAATCGGTGATTTATTACCTTCCCGTAAATGGAGGAAAGCCGAAAAGAGTCACCTCAAAAAGCCCTTCGTATCTTCACGGATGGTCGCCCGACGGGAAATTCATGATTTACACCGGTGGTCGAAATGACAAATACGATATATACAAAATTTCAAAAAAAGGAGGAAAAGAAATACAACTTACAGATTCTGAAGGGCTGGATGATGGTTCGGAGTATTCACCCGACGGAAAATACATCTATTTCAACTCATCGCGCAGTGGAAAAATGCAAATCTGGCGAATGAAGCCCGATGGGAGCGAACAGGAACAAGTCACTTCTGACAATTTGAATAACTGGTTTCCACACCTGTCACCCGATGGAAAATGGATCGTATTCCTTACATTCAATAACGATGTTAAACCGGATGATCATCCGTTTTACAAGCATGTTTACATCCGTATGATGCCCACAGCGGGTGGAAAACCTCAAGTAATTGCTTATTTATACGGAGGACAGGGTACAATCAATGTGCCTTCCTGGTCGCCCGACAGCACCAAAATAGCATTTGTGAGCAACACCGGATTTTAAATTGCAGCCAAAATAATCGATTCTTAATCATAATTTGAAAAGAGAAAAAACAGAATCGTTTTTATCCGTAAAAATCAATCCATCAAACCGCAGGCTACAAAAAATCCATCGAACAAACCTGTGAAGTCCGGTTTCTCATCAAAAATACCATAGACCGATGAGCCGGAACCGGACATGGATGCATAGAGTGCACCCAGGTCATAGATTTGGTTTTTCAGTTTGCCGATTTCAGGCTGCTTTTCGAAAACCGATTTTTCAAAATCGTTTTTAATGCAGTTTTTCCAGGTTTCAACCGGAAGTTTAATTAATTCAGTCAGCGATATTTCAGACTGTGTAGGTGTAATGCCTGCATAAGCTTCAGCTGTGGAAACATGAATATCCGGCTTTACAAGCAGCAGCCAGTAATCTCTGAGCGATAAATCAATCGGTGTAAATACATTTCCGATACCCGTGGCATAAACTGGTTCATTCCGGATAAAAAACGGACAATCAGCTCCGAGTCCGGCGGCGAGCTGTTCCAGTTTTCGGGTCGGAATTTTCAGTTCGAACAGTTCATTCAGAGCTTTCAGCATGAAGGCAGCGTCCGACGAACCACCTCCCAGCCCGGCTCCGAATGGAATTTGCTTATGGAGTGTGATATCAACGGGCGGAAACTGATAATGAGAACGAAGCAAACGAAATGCTCTGATAATCAGATTGTTCTCTGGATCTCCACCAACCGGAATGCCCGACGACGAGAAACTGTAATCACTGCACATACCCGAAGGTTCTACCTGAAGCACATCCTGTATGCCGATGGGGTAAAAAATGGTTTCGATGTTGTGATAACCGTCCGAACGTCGTTCCACTACATTCAGACCCAGATTTATTTTGGCGTTGGGATATACTGTCATACCCTGTATGTTTATTTTTTTTGCCAAAATTACCTATTTTTTTTGTATTTCAAAGCCGTAGTTAACTGTTGATTACTTGTTGAAAGAATTATTTTTTTTCATTTCACATCACTCATACTTTTTGTAACTTTGAGACCCAAAACAGAAAATTAAAAATGGTAGAAAAACGCAATTACAAAAAAAGAGAAACTCCATCGCCTATTCCGGCCAATGAATACGGGAAATTACCGCCACAGGCACCTGAGCTCGAAGAAGATGTGCTCGGAGCCATCATGCTCGAGAAGGATGCTTACACCATGATATCGGATATTCTGAAACCGGAATATTTCTATAAAACCGTTCATCAGAAAATTTTTGAAGCAATCATTGACCTGGCTTTGCAGCAAAATCCGATTGATATGCACACCGTGACCGAAATGCTGCGCCGAAAAGGTACGCTCGACGAGGTGGGAGGACCTTACTACATCACACTGCTGACTTCGCGCGTTTCGTCGGCAGCCCACCTTATTTACCACTCACAGATTATTGTTCAGAAATACCTTGCCAGAGAGCTTATACGGCTTTCAAGCGAAATTCAGACCAAGGCTTTTGACGAAAAAATGGACGTGGACGACCTGATGCAGGAAGCCGAAGGCAAACTTTTTGAAATTACGCAGCAAAATCTGAAAAGGGACGTCGTGCAGATTAATCCTGTGATAGAAGAAGCCCGCGAAAGAATGAAAGATGCAGCTAAAAAGCAGGGAGCAAGCGGTCTGCCGTCAGGATTCGATGCGCTGGATAAGATTACATCCGGCTGGCAAAAGTCCGATTTAATAATCATTGCAGCCCGTCCGGCAATGGGGAAAACGGCATTCATACTTTCCATGGCTAAAAACATGGCCGTTGACCACAATTCTCCGGTGGCTATATTTTCATTGGAAATGTCCAATGTGCAGTTAGTCAACCGTTTGTTGATGAATGTGTGCAACCTCGAAGGTGAGAAAATTAAAAACGGTCAGCTCACTCCCGCCGAATGGGAACGATTTGACAAGGATGTAAACAACCTGTACGGTGCACCCATTTATGTGGATGACACGCCGAGTCTGTCTGTTTTCGAGTTGCGAAGTAAAGCCCGCCGCCTGGTAAAAGAACATAATATTCAATGCATTATCATTGATTACCTGCAGCTTATGAATGCCAGCGGGCTCTCTTTCGGCAGCCGCGAGCAGGAAGTGAGCCTCATATCCCGGTCGCTCAAAGGACTCGCCAAAGAGCTTGATCTGCCCATCATTGCCCTGTCGCAGTTGAACCGTGGTGTAGAAGGACGTACTGGAATTGATGGCAAACGACCACAGCTTTCGGATTTGCGCGAGTCGGGAGCCATCGAGCAGGATGCCGATATGGTTTGCTTCATTCACCGTCCCGAATATTATGGCATACCTGCAGATTCTCAGGGAAATTCGTACGAGGGAATTGCCGAAATCATTATTTCGAAACACCGAAACGGCGCGGTAGGAGATGTAAAGCTTAAATTCAAGAAAACGTATGCCAAATTCCTCAATCTGACCGATGAAAATCCGTTTGGTGATGGTAATTTTGCCGTTATTTCCTCAAAAATGAATACTGATTTCGAAAGCGAAACGCCACCTGAATATTTGCAGACAGCACCTTTGCCTGAGTATATTCAAACACCGTCCTCTCCGGGCGATGTTCCTTTCTGATAATAAATAAAAAGCATCAAACCGGCCGGTTTGATGCTTTAATCCTTTATATCCAAAATCAACACCACGCAAATCTAACTGTTCTACTACTTCGTTTATTAACCGAACAGGATGATCATCGGGGATTTTACTGTCAATGCTCAAAGGAAACAAAACCCCTTGTCCTTGATTATATTCTTTGAAGGTAATTTTTGCCATAAACTACTATATAATAATACTTTAAATTTACAAAATATTCTTCAATTACACAACAAAAATCACATAAAAAAAAGAGTGCCCAAAACTTTTTGGACACCCTCCAGCAATGTTAATGATCAATGGCTTATTTTTTCAAAAAAGAAATAAACAAATACACCAATTAAAAGAGTTAATCCTATAAAGAATAGACTTGTTTTTATTTGATCGTTATTTTTTTCTTGTATAGCAGAAATAAGTTGCCTTGTATTCCTAATAAGGGAATAAGAGAAAGGCACCATTAATGAAAGATATATCATAATATTCATAATGTTTATCAACTAGCGTTGTTGGCAAGACAAAATCCAAATTCAGCTACAGCAATCATAACTCCTACGGGACCTAGTGCTTTTTTGGCAACAGCCTTAAATGCTCTTTTCATTGCAACCATTGACCATGTAGTCGCACTAGACGCAAATCCGAATCCCGCAAAGTCGAAAACCAATGCTGAAATAGCACATGCAGCTGCCTCATTCCATGTGATTTCTCCATAGGTAGAACTAACAAAGAAATTAGGAAAAACTATTAGCTGCAACAGTTTGGTTTGACTCAGTTTGAGTTAATGCCATTACAAAAGGAATTAAATCAACTTCTTCAGCATTTTCTTCGGCAATCATTTGTTGAATATCTTGTTCGCTAAATCCTTTTGTATACAAATATTGTTTGGACTCTAAAACGAGTGGGTTCAGACTGTTTGTAATTGTTTCTATTGGAAGATTTATTTGATAATCTTCATTAGTAGGTGTAGTTTCATATTGGAGAATAGCATTAGTTTCATGCATTAAATCAACGATATCTTGTAACGTATTTGTATTTTCAAATAAACTATACTCTTCGGTTGTTACTTTTTCAGGAAATTGTACGTAAACGGCTACTTCATTAGATGCAGGGGAAATAATTCTTTGTATAGTACCATCGCTTTTGATAGTATTTTTTTTGGTAAATGTAATAGCAGATATTGATTTTTTATTAATTTCTAAAGCCTTAATGAATTTTGTATTAGCTTGCTTAGCCCTATCAAGTTCAATTGTGTCCTTGTTACAGGCATCAAAAATAATCATACAAAAAACGACGACTATATTTAAAATTAAAATCGCAAAAATCCCTTTTGAAAATTTCTTAATGGGATACATAAATTCGTTTAAAATTTTCTTGGTTGCATTTTCTTTAGTGATTCCTACCTTCAATTTTTTAAGTGTTGTGTCAGAATATTCCACTTTTGGCAGATGTTTCTTTTTGTCATTCACTATTGTCATTTATCAATTGATATTTTAGTGATGTGCAAACTATTTTTGCCAGCACGTAAGTGATACGTGATAATTTTAATATATAAAATAAAAATAAGTTCCCGTCCTTGCGGATATGTTCTTTAATCGCTAAAAACTTAGCACTTGTTGCTGAGATTTAATGAATCCCAGCTTTTCTATTACAAGGATTTTTCAATCCGAATTACAAATTCTTATAGTACCTAATGCGGTCGTGGTTAGGATTATAATTACTCTATAAAGGTACAAAAAAATCATGGAATAACTGCGTTAATTACGGATAATCATTTTGTTTATTTGCAAACTTGGGTTTAATTAATTACAGAATACTGTTCTTTACGTTGTGAAATAAAGCGAATGTTCAATGCCTGAAATCGGCAACTTCTTCTTTCACATGCTTGTATTTGAAGAAAATGACGAAAAGAATGGCTATAACAAGCGCATAGGCAGAAAAGGTAAACCAGATGCCCTGCCAGTCTTTCACATGTGTCACCGGGTCTTCAAACCATTTGGCTATCACCAGTCCGGCAACTATATTCCCTATCACAGCTCCTACACCGTTGGTCATCAGCATGAATACTCCCTGAGCCGACGACTGAATTTTTGAATCGGTATTTTTTTCGACAAACAATGCTCCTGAAATGTTGAAGAAATCGAAAGCCATTCCGTAAATGATACACGATGCAATGATAAATATAAATCCCGGTATAGAATTCTGAGCAATTCCGAACAAGCCGAAACGAAGTACCCACGCTATCATGCTGAAAAGCATTACATTTTTGATACCAAATCGTTTCATAAAAAATGGAATGGCCAGAATGAACAAGGTTTCGGAAATCTGCGAAATGGACAGGATGATGGTCGAGAAATTATTAATGAGTTCACCTTTTGGAAATACGGTAGCATCCTGCAGAAAACTGTCGCCGTAGGCATTGGTGAGTTGCAATGCTCCCCCGAGAAATAGACTGAAAAGAAAGAAAAGCGCCATTTTCTTCTGTTTGAATAAAATAAATGCTTCCAGTCCGAGTTTTTGGGCAAATGTTTTTTTAGTTTGGGCTGATTTTTCCTTTTTACCGTCGAGTACAGGAAGAAAAAAGAACGAAAACAGCGATAGAACGAAAGCAAAGATAGCAGAAATGATAAACGATACTTTAATGCTCATACCGAAGCCCCATTCCTTGGTGAATACATTGGTGATCCACATGGCTGCAATAAATCCAATAGTTCCCCACACGCGGATGGGCGGAAAGTACGTTGTAGGATCCTTTCCTTCATTTTTTAATAATCCAAAACCGATGGAGTTGTTCAACCCGATGGTAGGCATGTAAAAAGACATGGCAACAAAGAGAACCCAGAAAAACGGAATGGGTGCGTCAATCAGCGGAAGAAAGCACATAGTAATTCCAAACAGCAAATGCAGTATTGAATACACGTAGTTTGCTTTCCATTTGTCGGCTATGATGCCAAACAGAGTAGGCATAATGAGCGATGCAAAACCCATGGTGGAAAATACTAAGCCAAACTCAGCTCCGTTCCATTGTTTTTCTACAAATCCATAATGCCCAAGGGTCATCATCCAGGCTCCCCATACGAAGAACTGGAGAAAATTCATGATAATAAGTCGAATCTTCATGTTTGTGTTTTTTGGTAAATTTATCTGATTTTATTTTTGTATTTTTACTTTCCAGTTGTTTTTTTTTGAAAAACGATTAAATACAGTCGGCATGCAGTTTCCAAAAAGCCAACACTGAAGTCAGAAGTCAGAAGTCAGAAATCAGAACTCAAAACTCCGAACTCAAAACTCCGAACTATTTCTCTACTTTCGTTTTTCAATTTCATCGCGGATCATGGCTGCTATTTCATATCTTTCTTCTTCGATAGCCACCTCAAGCAGATCTTTCAGCTTTTCTGTCCCGATTTTCTTCAATGTAGTTACGTTCAGGTTTTCCGGTCGTAGCAGATCTTCCTCTATTGGTTGATCGGTTTCGGTTTTTTCTTCGTCGATGGCAGTTCCTACTATATCCAGTATATCCGAATGAATGTAAATGGGTGCGTCGCAGCGCACAGCCAGCGCTACAGCATCCGAAGTGCGTGCGTCGATGATTACAGGCTTATTGTCATGTATGAGGTAAATCTCAGAGTAAAAAATATCGTTGTTCAGGTCGTAGATGACCACTTTGACCACTTTTGCATGCAGCTCGCGGATGATCGAGTTCATCAAATCGTGCGAAAGCGGACGCGGAGACTTGGCATTGTTCAGTTTCAGGGCAATGGATTGTGCTTCAGATTCGCCAATCAAAACCGAAAACCGTCTTTTCTGCCCGCCGTCTTCACTCAAAACCAACGAATAGGTACCTCCCAGCGATTGGTTGTAGATCATTCCTGCAATATGTATTCTGATTTCTGATGCCATTTTCTGATAAAAATTTAAGCAAAAATAAGCATTTTTTTATACAATCTGTTCATTTTGGGATTAAAAATAGTCCATCCAACCTATTTATTGCAGCAACTTTCATCTCTTTTTTCAATTATTTCCAACTTATGCTTAAATTTGCCGGAAATTGTAAAATAAACAGGATGTTTAAGAAATCAACCATAGTTATAAAAAACAAACGCGCTGCATTCGATTATGAAATCCTTGACCGTTACGTAGCAGGCATTCAGTTATTCGGCACTGAAATTAAGTCGATACGCGACGGAAAAGCTTCTCTTACAGAGACTTACTGCACTTTTATCAACAACGAACTGTGGGTGAAAAACATGAATATATCCACTTATTTTTTCGGTACATACAACAATCACGAGCCCCGGCGCGACCGTAAACTACTGCTCACCAAAAAAGAGCTCAACAAACTGCTCCGGGCAACAAAAGAAACGGGCAATACGATTATTCCCATCAAATTGTTTGTAACCGATAAAGGACTTGCAAAACTTGAAATAGGTCTGGCACGCGGTAAAAAAATGTATGACAAGCGGCAGACACTGAAAGAAAAAGACGATAAGCGCGAGATGGACCGGATGATGAAAAAATAATCATTCATTTCAGGAGATTTCTTTTGTTCGGTGAGTTTAATTACCTGATTCATATCATTATAAAGCTTCGGAAAGCAAAAATTAAGGTTCGGTGATTTGCCTTTTCAGGCATTCACCGAACCTTTTTTACATGTTAGTAAGTAATGAACTCCGTACCGTTAATTTCCGGTAGTACCTGTCTGAGTGCCTGTCTGAGTGCCTGTACCGACCTGAGTGGCATTTTCGCCACCGCCGGTTTTCACATCGTCGTTGGTAATACCACGAGCTGCTTTTTTTATCTGTTCCTTCATCTGCCCGAAAGTATAGCTCACGTTGATACCAAACCGGGGTGATTTCCGTGTGATAATGTTTTCACTTCTGAAAGTGTCGGTTTCAGTTGAGCCTTTGTAACTGACAAATTTTTGGAGAAAACCGTTGGCGTTGGCCGAGATGTTGAGTTTTCGTTGCAAAAAGCTTTTGGTAAGCGATAAACTGTAGTGGTAAAAACCGTTGGATTTTCCCTGCAGCGAAACCGAGGGCGACATATAGCCGCCGTTAGTGTTTACTCTGAAGTTTTTTGGCAGCGAATAGCTTGCACCTAAAAATGCTCCGTAGTTGAATCCTTTGTTTTCGGTCAGTTTATTGTTTTGTGTGAACGAAAAGTATGAGTATCGGGTGTTTCCGTTGAAATACCAGTTGAAATCTTTGGTGACCTGCCACCTTACATAAGCAGAAATACCTGTACTGCGTGAGCGGCCGGTGTTTTCGTACGTGGAGTAAACCACCGTATCCCTCAGCATGCTCACCTGCTCGATGGAATTATTGCCGAAAGAGGTGAATATGCTCGAATTAAAATTGATTTTCTGAGTAAATAAATTGTAATTCAGGTTGAAGGAGTTATTGATTTCAGGTATCAGGTCCGGATTTCCCTGCGATATGTTTTTCGGATCGGAGATATTTCTGAACGGATTCAAATACGTAATGTCAGGGCGGCTGATACGCTGCGTATAACTAAGTTGCAGGTTGGATCCCGGCGTAGTCTGATAGCTCAGTGTGATAGAAGGTACCAGATTGGTGAACGGTTTTTGGGTGAACGCTTCATCGCCGTTGTATTGAATGGATGCGTTGGTTCGTTCGAGTCGTCCGCCGGCACGTGCACTGAATTTATCAAGTTTGTAGGTGTAGCTTCCGTACGCACCCAGAATCCCGTTGGAGTGGGTCATCTTTTTGTCAACAATGCCCGGCATTGCCTCCCAAGCGCTTTTTGCGAAATTGTACTGCTGATAGTCGTTTTCACTCTGATTGAGACGGTAAATGTATTTTGCCCCTATTTCAATCACATGTTTTTTGTTGAATGGTTCAGTATAGTCAAGCTGGAAAGTGTGTTCGGCGCCCGATGAATTACTTTTGATGTGCTGCTTGTTGTCAAAATAATTCATCACATTCTCAACTTCAACATTATTATCGCTTCCGCGGGGTGAATAACTCATTTTATACGAAGTGGTCAGCAGTTTTCCTTTCTTACTGAATGAGCGCTGGTAGTCGATGCTCCCTTCGTATCCGCCCCAGATTCCTTTCATTTCTGCTAAATTGTTGTATTGCTGAACCGTTTCCATGGATTGAGAGAGAAGGTTGGTGCTTCCCGTGGTTTTACTGTTGTAGCCACCTCCGAATCCGTTTCCGCTCAGCGTGAAAAGGTTAAGCGAATCCATCTCGTAGCTCACACTCAGACTTCCGTAACGAAAATTTCCGGTATTTTTCCCTTCGTTTTTTTGATTGAAATACATGAAATCGGGTGAATAAAAGCTTTCTCTTTTCGTTTCGACAGAGACGCCCGGATTCCGGAACAAACCCTGATTCAGATTGGTAGTGATACCCCATTTTCCTACTTTGGTCGAAAAATAAAGGCCGCCGTTGACTGCTCCGTAGTTATCTACTCCGGCTCTCACGGTACCTGTATAGCCTTTCAGTGAACTTTCGGTGATGATATTAATGATTCCGGCTAGACCTTCTGCTTCGTACTTTGCACCCGGTTCGGTGATAACTTCGATGCTTTTCACCGTGTTGGCAGGGATGCTTTTGAGCACCTGCGAGGGGTTGCTCGAAATCATCGTGGTTTCTTTTCCGTTCATGAAAATCTTGAAGTTCGACTGTCCTTTCACCTGGATGTTTTCATCACCATCTACGGTTACCATGGGCACTTTTCGCAGCATTTCGAGCGTACTGGACGTTTGCGACTCTGGATCCGATTTCATGTCGTAGGTGATTTTATCCAAATCAACTTTCACCAGAGGTTTTGCGGCTATTACAGTTACTTCTGAGAGCATTTTGTCGTTGGCTGCTATCCTGATTTTGCCCAGTTCTATCGTTTTGTTTGAAAAATCGGACACGGAAATGGCTGTCGTTTTCATTCCTACTGCATCGAATTTAAGAATAAGCGCTTCCGATGTGCTGACAGTGAATTCAAACTTTCCCTGAGCATCGGCGGCTACCCGCTTAAATGGCATGACAGGCATGGTAGATTTTGATGCAGAAACGGTGACGAAGGGAACCGTTTCGTTTGAAAGAGAATCAACAACGGTTCCTTTAATGGTGAAAATTTGGGCAGGATTCTGTGCCTGCGCCAATGAGGATAAAATACATACAACTGCGAGTAGCAGGGTAATAGAAGTTTTTTTCATAATTATGTTAATTTGATCACAAAAGTAGTGTAAATGCATAGAAAGATGGGTTTTGAAAAAATGTTTTTATTTGAAATTAAACATAATTAATAATGCAAAATTATGTTAATGGTATCCTGCTTCAAACCTTTTCTCAGTGGATGTTTCAGCGTATATAGGCATATTGACGGAAAAACATCCGTTTAACATAAAAACTTTACTTACTACGTGTGTTTTTTTTGTTGCCAGAAAGCCGTAGATGGAAGGATTGTGGAAAAAAAACTGTCAGAATTCGTTAAACACGACACTGACAGTTTAATTTGTAGTTTTGAACTGATTTTTTTAGATTGTATTCAGGTAATCCGTTATGTTTTTTTCTATGCGCAGTGCTACCTGAGTCGTATCAGACTTATCGAAGCGGTTTCCGGTGATATTTTCGAACAGTTCGATGTATCGTTCGCTTATGCCTTTTACTATTTCGGGAGTCATTTCGGGCACCTGCTGCCCGGGTTTGCCCTGGAAACCATTCTCCATTAGCCATTCACGTACAAATTCTTTGGAAAGCTGCTTCTGCGGTTCTCCTTTGGCAAAACGTTCTTCGTAGCCTTCGGCATAGAAGTATCGCGAACTGTCGGGCGTGTGGATTTCGTCCATCAGGTAAATTTTGCCGTCACGTTTTCCGAATTCATACTTGGTATCCACCAAAATCAGCCCGTGTTTGGCTGCCATTTCCGTACCGCGTTGGAAAAGGGCAAGCGTATATTTTTCCAGCAGTTCGTATTCTTCGGGTGTTGCAAGACCTTGTTTCAGAATTTCTTCTTTTGAAATGTCTTCATCATGAAGTCCTTGCTGAGCCTTCGTGGTCGGTGTTACGATTGGAGTAGGGAACTTCTCGTTTTCGCGCATTCCATCCGGAATTTTTACTCCGCAAATCTCACGTACGCCGCTTTTGTAGGTTCTCCAGGCACTTCCGCAGAGGTAACCGCGTACAATCATTTCCACCGGAAAACCTTCGCAGCGAAGTCCCACGGTGACCATCGGATCGGGTGTGGCAAGTTTCCAGTTGGGTACTATATCAGCGGTAGCATCCAGAAACTGAGCTGCTATCTGGTTGAGCATCTGTCCTTTGTACGGAATACCTTCGGGCAGCACCACGTCAAAAGCCGAAATGCGGTCGGTAGCAACCATCACCAATAAATCATTTTTCACGGTGTACACATCCCGTACTTTGCCGTGATACACGTTTGTTTGTCCATCTAAATGGAAGTCTGTTTTTGTAAGTGCGTTCATAATATGTATTTGCCCCCTTACCCCCTAAAGGGGGAATTGGAAAGCATTAAATTAGATTGATTTTGTTTTTGAATATCTATTTTGTATAAAAAACAATTTGATATGGGATTAAACTCCCCCTTTAGGGGGACGGGGGGCAGCTTTCTCATACGCCTCTACTATCCGTTGAACCAACTTGTGACGGACAATATCCCCTTTGTCAAATTCAATTTTTGCAATTCCTTTGACGTTTCGTAGCACTTCCAGTGCATCTATCAATCCTGATTTTTGTTGCATCGGCAGGTCGATTTGTGTAATGTCGCCTGTTACTATCATTTTGGTATTCAGCCCCATGCGTGTCAGAAACATTTTTATCTGCATGGTTGTGGAGTTTTGTGCCTCATCGAGAATTACCACAGCGTCGCTCAGTGTTCGTCCGCGCATAAATGCCAGCGGTGCAATCTGAATGGTGCCGTTTTCCATGTAATCTTTCAGTTTGGCGGCAGGCAGCATGTCCTGAAGTGCATCGTAAAGCGGTTGCAGATACGGATCAATTTTTTCCTTCATATCGCCGGGCAGAAAACCCAGTTTTTCACCTGCCTCCACCGCCGGACGGCTCAGAATGATTTTCTTTTTTTCGCGATTTTTCAAAGCTCTCACCGCCAGCGCAATGGCTGTATAGGTTTTACCCGATCCGGCGGGTCCGATAGCAAAAAGCAAATCGTTGGTTTCGAAATCGTTAACCAACTTTTGCTGATTTTTGGTGCGGGCCATGATAGATTTGCCATTTACGCCATGCAGAATCAGGTTCTCAAAAGTTATTTCGGCAGGCTGCTGTCCTTTAACTATTTCAATAATATTTTCGTGCGACAACGAATTATTATTCAGGACGAAAAGTTCAAGCCGTCCGAGTGCGTTTTTGAAAATCTCCATTTCGGCATCACTGCCCTGAATTTTGATCACATGTCCGCGTGCTATAATCCGGATATTTGGAAATAAGTTTTTCAGCAGTAAGATGTTGCTGTTGTTTATTCCATAAAATGTGGTCGTGTCCGTATGTTCGGAGAGTGAGAAAACCGAAGCCTCCTCAACCCCTTCAAAGGAGGGGCCGTCAACTTTCTCTATGTCATTGTTTTTTTTGCTCATAAAACTTAAGCCTCCCCTTTGGAAAGGTTCGTGGGGCATTAATAGGAAAACAACGGATATTGGCTCATTGTTTTGTTTACCCGTTCTTTTACCGACTGTATTACTTCTTCATTACCTACATTTGAAAGTACGGTTTCAATCATTTCTGCAATTTCTTCCATCAATGGCTCTTTGGCGCCCCGGGTGGTTATTGCAGGTGTTCCCAGGCGAATTCCCGAAGTCTGGAATGCAGAACGGCTGTCGAACGGAACCATGTTTTTGTTGCAGGTAATATCGGCTTCCACCAGTATTTTTTCAGCCACTTTTCCGGTCAGATCGGGATATTTGGAGCGCAAATCCACCAGCATGGAGTGATTGTCTGTTCCGCCGGAGATGATTTTGAAACCGCGTTTTACCAATGCTTCAGCCAATGCAGCCGCATTTTTCTTCACCTGAATCTGATATTCCCTGTACTCTGGCTGCAGACATTCGCCGAAAGAAACGGCTTTGGCAGCAATGACGTGTTCCAGCGGACCGCCCTGGATTCCCGGAAAAACGGCTGAATCGAGTAGGGCTGACATCATTTTTACTTCTCCTTTCGGAGTGGTTTTGCCCCATGGATTCGGAAAATCCTTTCCAAGTAAAATAATCCCTCCACGTGGTCCGCGAAGCGTTTTGTGAGTAGTGGAAGTAACGATATGCGCATGTTTCACCGGATTTTCAAGCAATCCGGCAGCAATTAATCCGGCCGGATGAGCCATGTCAACCATAAAAATTGCGCCAATTTCATCTGCAATTTCACGCATCCGTTTGTAATCCCATTCGCGGGAATAGGCTGATCCGCCGCCGATAATCAGTTTCGGGCGTTCTCGCAGTGCCACTTCTTCCATTTGGTCGTAATCCACACGTCCTGTTTCTTCTTTTACGTTGTATTCCAGCGCTTTATACAAAATCCCCGAACTGTTCACAGGCGAACCGTGTGAAAGATGGCCACCGTGTGCCAGGTTTAATCCCAGAAATTTATCTCCCGGATTCAGGCAGGCAAGGAATACAGCCATGTTGGCTTGTGCGCCGGAGTGCGGCTGTACGTTAGCCCATTCGGCTCCGAAAATTTCCTTAATACGGTCAATGGCAAGTTGTTCGCTCTCGTCCACCACTTCGCATCCGCCGTAATAGCGCTTACCGGGATAACCTTCGGCATATTTATTGGTTAATACTGAACCCATCGCTTCCAGCACCTGATTGCTAACGAAGTTTTCGGATGCAATAAGTTCGATTCCTTTCATCTGACGCTCTTTTTCACGTCTGATAATGTCAAAAATTTGTGTGTCTCGTGTCATTGTTCTTTGGTATATATTTTTAATTTCTATTAATTGTGTTTTTTAATGGATATTTTCGTCAGAGAAAGTCTCCTTTCGGGTGACCTGCCTGCCGCTCTGACAGGACGGGATAAACCAGGCAGGTTTAAGGGGCTGGTTTCTTCCTCACCGTCCATCCAAACCGTCCGATTTCTTCTCCTAACTTGTAATAATGTCCGTGCGAATAAGCGATAAGTTTGGCTTTTTGCATATCAAATTTATCCGTTTTTTTATCGATATAGCGGGCGTCGGCCTGCACATTTACCACTTCAGTAATAAACATATCATGCGAACCCAACGGAATGATTTCCCTGACTTTACATTCGATACAAATGGGCGCTTCAGCTATTATCGGTGCTTTAATTTTTTCAGCTGCGGCGGGTGTAAGTTCCATTTCCCTGAATTTGTTGTAATCTTTTCCGCTCCGTACTCCGCACCAATCGGTAGCGCGAGCCAGTTCTTCGTTGGTCAGATTGATAACAAACTCACCCGTTCGTTTTATTATTTCATACGAATGCCGTTCCGGACGAACCGAAATGTAACACATGGCTGGATTTGTACAGATAGTTCCCACCCAACTGATGGTAATAATATTGTATTCTTCTTCCGTTTCGCCACACGAAATCATCACCGCCGGAAGCGGGTAAATCATGGTGCCGGGTTTCCAACTCACCCTAACCCTCTCTAAAGGAGAGGGAAAATTTGTTTTATAATTGAAGTTGTTCTCTTTGGTGATTTTCTTTTTTGGACTTACAGGCATACAAATATTGAATAATTCTAATCTGTTAATTATATTTACTATTCCTCCAGGTAGGGCTTTTACCTTATCTTCACCTCTTCCAGTTTCACCTCCCGCTCACAATAATGGCATTTCAGCATGTTTTTACCATCTTCATTAATCACATGAAAATACGTTTTAACGGGTTGGTGATTGGTTATACAAGCCGGATTCGGGCACTGAACGATTTCACGAACATCCTCGGGTAATTCAAGCGGGCGTTTTTCCACCACTTCGTACTCCTTGATAATGTTGATTTTGGCTTTTGGAGCAATCAACGCAATTTTATTGGTTTCATCTTCTTCAAAAAAACGGTCGGAGATTTTGATAATTCCCTTTTTACCAAGCGTATCACTGTTCAGATTATTCCCAACTGTGATAGTTTCACTGCAGCTTTCCAAATTCAAGATGGAAAAAACTTTAAATAATTTATCGGCGGGAATGTGATCTATCACTGTTCCGTTTTGAAGTGCTGCTACTTGTAGATGTTTCATGATTTAATGTGCCAATTTGATAATATGCCAATATGCCAATTTGCGTATTGAATCTTTATTTGGTTTTACTTGTATTAATAATGCTGTTAATGATACGTTGAATTTCTTTGACTTCCTCAAGTAGTTTCTCTTCAAAAGGATAGGAATTTGAGTACTTACATAACAATAGCCAATATTCAATTTCTTCTGCCTCTTTTGCAGCCATTTTAAACTTATGAATAAAATCTGCCTTGCTTTCACAATATTGTGCTTCTCGAATATTGGCACCAATGGATGTTCCACTTTTCAAAAGCTGATTGGCAATTACAAACTTACGCTTTTCTTCCAGAAGTTCAACGTATTCAATTGTTTTTAAAGAAAATCCAAAAGTTAAATCAACTATTCGATTACCCGTTTCTAGTAGATTTTTCATACCTAAACTCAATTAAACAATTCTGTAATAAAACAGCTTTTTTCCGATTGATAAAGTGTTCAATTTGCATATTGCCACATTCATGCATTGGCATATTGGCACATTATATTAATTGGCATATTACGGAAAAATAACTTTACTCATAATTGCCTGCCTCACATATAGCCCGTTTTGTGCCTGCTGAAAATAGTAAGCTTTGTCGTTCTCATCCACATCCTGATCAATTTCATTCACTCGCGGAAGCGGATGCATGATTTTCAGATTGGGTTTGGTGTTTTCCAGCATGCTGTTTTTCAGGGTGTAAACGTTTTTCACCCGTTCGAATTCAATCAAATCGAGAAAACGTTCTTTCTGTACACGAGTGATATACAGAATATCCGCATCATCAAAATTTCCGGCTAAATCGGCTGTTTCTTCGTAGGGAATGCCACATTTGCGGCAGAATATTTTGTATTCTTCCGGCATTTTCAATTCGTTGGGAGCAATAAACCGAAACGACGGATTGAAATGCGACATGGCCATGATAAGCGAGTGAACCGTGCGTCCGTATTTCAAATCGCCAACGAGGCAGATTTTCAGGTTCTCGAGCGTGCCCTGCGTTTTCAGGATGGAGTAAAGATCAAGAAGCGTTTGCGACGGATGCTGATTGGCTCCGTCGCCGGCATTGATTATCGGCACGGGTGATACTTCGGATGCATAACGGGCTGCCCCTTCGAGCGGATGCCGCATGACGATGGCATCGGCATAGCAGCTTACCATTCGGATGGTGTCGTGGAGTGTTTCTCCTTTCACCGAACTCGTAGTCGTTGAGTCCGAAAATCCAATAATGCGCCCTCCAAGCCGGTTTACGGCAGTTTCGAAACTCAAACGGGTTCGGGTGGACGGCTCGAAAAAAAGTGTGGCAATCACTTTACCATCCAAAGTTTTGCGATTCGGATTTGCTTCGAATTCTGATGCTGAATGCAGAATTTCAAGTATTTCCTCTTTGCTGTAATCGCTGATTGATACCAAACTGTGATTTTTCATAAGCCCCTTAATCCCCCGGAAGGGGATTTTTTTCAATGGTTATTGTTTTTTTTTAGAAAAAAACCAACATTATTCGCAGGGAATAAGTTGGCTTCAATTTTTTTAAGGATAAATTTTCTGAACAACTTGAATGTTGAAAGTTGCCAACGAAAATAGAATATTGATTATATCTGCTAATCATATTGAATACCGCAAAGATACTTGTTTTTTTCTGTAAAATTCAAACCTTTGTCTGAAAAACTTGGTTGAATTTTAATAAAAAAAACCGGCCGGAAAGGTCGGTTTTGGATGTTTTTTATTCGCAGTTGCCGTCGATATCGCAGGCACTGCCTTCTGCTACATTGATAAGTAGATTTAATTGATTCTTTTCTTTCCACTCTGCGAATGATTTTTCGAGTGTTTGGGTGAATGTTGTCACCGGTTGCGCTCCCGATACGCCGTATTTACGATCAAAAACAAAGAATGGAACGCCGCGTACGCCAATCTGGCTTGCTTCCTGAATATCGTTTTTTACCTCATAGGCATACTTATCATTTGTGAGCGCTTCATTCACATCGCTTTCGGTAAGGCCTGTCTCAAACGCTATTTTCACAAGCGTTTCCTTTTCATTCAGGTTTTCTCCGTTGATGAAAAATGCCTGGAAAAATCGTTCTTCAGCCGCATCGCCCAGTTTTTTTTCTTTAGCCAGTTGAATAATTTTATGTGCGTCGAACGTATTGGCTACAATGACCTTATCGAAGTCGTATGTCAAACCGGCCATAGAAGCCATGCGCGTAATACTTGTGAACATTTGGCGGGCTTCATCCTGCGAAATTCCTTTGCGCGCGGCTATGTATTCTGTCTCGGTTACCGGATTTTCTGGATCATAAACATACTCAGGATCAAGAAGATACGATTTCCATTCTATCTCAATATGTTCTTTCTCAGTAAATTGCGATAATGCTTTTTCAAAATGACGTTTTCCTATATAGCAAAACGGACATGCTACATCGCTCCATATTTCTACTTTCATGATTTTGTTTGTTTTTAGTAATGTTTCAAAAAAACAATCGAACTCGCCTGAAAGTTTTATCAATGGCATCTATTTCATATTTGTCCGTTCGATTTTTACTCCGTAAATTGTATTCATCTTATGAAAAAACTGCTCTGATGATGCTTTGGGTACATCCACTACGTAGCGGCAATCGTACTGAAGTTCAGATTTCAGAATTTCAGGTTCAAATTCTTTGAATACCCTTAAAACTTCGTTCATTAGTTCGTAACCAAAGCGAATTTCAAAACGTTGAGTTATTACTTTTTCCACAATTTCAGCCTGAGAAAGTGCATCTCTTGCTGCTTCTTTGTAGGCCGTAATCAGTCCTCCGGTTCCGAGTAAGATGCCACCGAAATAACGCACTACGATAACCAGCACGTCGGTCAGTTCGAAGGAATTAATCTGCCCCAGGATGGGTCGTCCGGCCGTTCCGGAAGGTTCTCCGTCATCATTGGCTCTGAAGTCTGCCCGCTCAGCACCAAGCATATAGGCATAGCACACGTGGCGGGCGTCGTAGAATTTTTTCCGGTATTCATCCAGAATCACTTTTACCTCCTCCACGGTGGTTACAGGCAAAGCAAAAGAAAGGAATTTACTCCCTTTTTCTTTGTAAATTCCTTCGGAAATGCCTGATATGGTGATGAAAGAGTTTATGATAGAAAGAATTGATTGTATAATTATTTGGAAGTAATTTTGGGGGATTTCGGCACCCATCTCTCAAGAAAATTCTTTACTTTTTCCACATTATATCCTTTTCCGGCTTCCAAAATGCCGCTTTCCTGTACGGTCAATATTTTTCCGTCGCTTGATAAAATGATGAAAAACGGATATCCGTACCTTTTATCAGGATCGGTGTATTTTCTGAATACTTTTTCGTTTTTGTTTTCAGGCGAATAGTTCAGGTGATAGTACAGGTAGTTTTGGTCAATAATTTGCTTTAATTCAGGGGTGTTTTGAACGAAAAAGTTGAAGCGCAGACACCAGCCACACCAGTTGCCACCGGCCTGAATGAAAATGTTTTTTTGTTCTTTTTTGGCTTGCTCCAACAACTCGTTTATCTTTTTTGCAGCATCTTCCTTCGGGTTGTAAGGCTTTGGAATGACTTCTTTAGCCGGATATTGAAAGGTAGAAGTGGTGTCAACCGGTGTTTGTGCCGCGACAGAAAATGTTGTAATAATTGCAAAAAGAAGTATTATCTTTCTCATAGTCAATAATTTATACCTATCTTATGAAATTCGTGTGATTTTTGCGCCAATAGCATTCAGCCGTTTGTCGATTTCCTGATATCCGCGGTCAATCTGCTCAATATTCTCAATGATACTGGTGCCATTGGCTGCCATCGCTGCAATGAGCAAAGCTATACCTGCCCGGATATCAGGCGAACTCATTTTGGCCGCCCTGAGATGGAGGTGTTTGCCAAGTCCGATGACGGTAGCCCTGTGCGGATCGCAAAGTATGATTTGAGCTCCCATGTCAATCAGTTTATCCACGAAAAACAGACGGCTTTCAAACATTTTCTGATGAATGAGTACGCTGCCGTTTGCCCTGGTGGCAATAACCAGAAAAACACTCAGCAAGTCGGGAGTCAGTCCGGGCCAGGGAGCATCCGCAATGGTCATAATTGAACCGTCGATAAAAGATTCGATGGTGTAGGAACTCTGATGTGGAATGAAAATATCGTCGCCGTGTTGCTCGATTTTAATACCCATACGGCGGAAACTATCCGGAATTATGCCCAGCTCCTTGAACGCTACGTTTTTGATGGTGATTTCAGAACCGGTCATGGCGGCCATGCCGATAAAACTTCCAACTTCAATCATGTCGGGCAGGATCGTATGATCACATCCTTTGAGCGATTTCACTCCCTGAACGGTAAGCAGATTGGATCCTACGCCACTTATTTTGGCACCCATGCGGTTGAGCATTTTACTTAATTGCTGCAGGTAGGGTTCGCACGCAGCGTTGTAAATGGTCGTTTCACCTTCGGCCAGCACAGCTGTCATGAGGATATTGGCAGTACCGGTTACCGATGCCTCGTCGAGCAGCATGTAACAGCCTTTCAGTTCTTTCGCGCTGATTTTATAAATCTTCAGGTCGGCATCGTATTCAAAATCGGCACCCAGTTTCTGAATACCCAGAAAGTGAGTATCTAACCTTCTGCGGCCTATTTTATCTCCGCCCGGTTTCGGGATGGCAGCTATACCGAATCGGGCAACCAGTGGGCCTACCAGCATAACGGAACCTCTGAGAGCGGCACTTTTTTTGGAAAAATCGTCTGATTCCAGGTAATTCAGATCTATCTCGTCTGCCTGAAAAGAATAGGTGTCAGCCGTAATTTTCTCCACTTTCACGCCAAAATCTTTCAGCAAATCAATCAGATTCAGCACGTCAAGAATTTCGGGAATATTTCGGATGATTATCTTTTCGGGAGTTAGAAGTGTGGCACAGATGACCTGTAAGGCTTCATTTTTTGCACCTTGCGGAGTGATGGAGCCACCAAGTTTTTGTCCTCCCTCAATTTTGAATGATGACATTTTTTTAAGTTAGAAGTTAGAAATTAGAAGTCCGAAGTCAAAAGTCAGAAGTCAGAAGTCAGATGCTTGCCTGGTTTATCCGTACATGTCGGGGTTTCCGGCAGGTTTGAAATCAGAAGTAAGAAAAGAGACCGATTTGTGTTAACAAAGATTTTTTTCCACGCACACATTTCTTATCTTGTTTTTTATTTCTTTTTGGGTTTGTTCTGTACTTTTTTTGAATGTAGCACGTCTTTGGTTTCCATCAGTTTGAAGATATCCTCGGCTACATCTATTTTTCCCTTAGAGAGTTCCCGCAGATCGTCAAAAATTTTTCTGTCGTCCACTACTTCCTTGTTCCAACTCAGAAAACATTTTTTCATCTGATTGGCAATCATGCGAATAAGTTCTTTTTTTGTGTCGTCATCCGGATAGTCTGATATCCGTTCTATCATTTCTTCCAGATTTCTTCCGTAATGCATGTAACTTATCCGGGAGTTTTTGTAGGGAATGGTTTCCGGACGTTCGTACATCTCTTCTTTTTTTACTATTTCATACGGATAATCGATATCCAGTTTGAAATCGGACATGATAGCCACATGATCCCAGAGTTTGTGTTTGAAATCATTTACATCGCGCAGGTAGGGGAAAAGACTACCCATAACATTTATTATGGTATTTACGCATTTGGTTCGTTCTTCGCGGTCTTCAATTTTCAGTGCATATTCTATCATTTGTTGCACATTCCGACCGTATTCGGGCATGATTAATTTTCCCTGAAGTGTGGGGTATTCCATAATTGGTTTTTTAGTCTGTGGTCAGGTGTTTTCTTTACTTTATTATTTTTCTTTCACCAGGTAGATGAGGGTAGGAAAGTGGTCGCTATAACCGTTGAGCCATACTCCGCCAGCGTGTGTTCGCATGGGAGTTCCCTTGTAACTTCCTTCCTGCTGAATGAGAAAACTCTTGTTGAATACTTCGGCTTTCCAGAAAGATAATTTTGTTTTTTCCTTGGTTAGTAAGGGCTGCGAAATGATGATCTGATCAAAAAGATTCCATTGATTGTTGTAAGCCAGCGAGCCTACGCCACTGTCCAGAATTCGCCACATCGGATTGTAGAGTCCTTTGAGTGGTACATCTTCCATGTTTCTTTTTGCATTGAGAATTTTTGCGGTGCTTTCGTTGAACGGATCATCGTTCAGGTCGCCCATGATGATGATTTTTGCATTCGCATCTTGTGCGTAGAGCGAATCAGCAATCTGTTTTGTCAATCCGGCAGCAGCATTTCTGCGGGGTGCAGAGGCAACCTCACCTCCTGTACGTGAAGGCCAGTGATTAACAATTACGTGAACTTTTTCATTCATCAGGTATCCGCTCACCACCAACTGATCACGTGTATGAAAGGCTGTATCGTTCGTCTGCAATACACAAGATTTGCTGTTAGTAACAATAAAATGTCTTGGATTGTAGAGCAGGCCTACATCTACTCCGCGTCGGTCGGGGCTGTCGTAATGCACTATTTCGTAGGTACGGCTGGCTATCGAGGGTTGTTTCACCAGGTCTTCGAGCACTCCGCGGTTCTCTATTTCGGATACTCCGATGATAGACGGACCGCCGGGGGTAATGTCTTTGCCAAGCTGCGAGATGACGTAGGACATGTTTTTCAGTTTGGCCTTGTATTTCATTCCGGTCCATCTCATGGCTCCGTCGGGGAGAAACTCCTCATCGATGTTGCTCTGATTGATTGTGTCAAAAAGATTTTCGAGATTGTAAAATGCCACACTTGCCACCTGAAAATTTCCGCCTGAGTTGGTTGATTCAACTTTTTTTCCGGTGCCACATGCTGCAAAAACGAATGTAAAAACAATTAGGTAAATGAATTTTCGCATAATATTGATGGATTACATGTCTTTATATATTTTTTTTCAAAAAACAAAAGTCCGAAAAAAATATGAGATAAAAAAACAATTCACCAAAAAACCTTTAGTTTTACCTGTGTAAACTCATAAAGATTTTTAGCTGTATTTACTTCAAAATTTCATTTCATCAGTTATTGTTTTAATGTCAAAATGACACTAACTTATTCACACTTCTCTCCATTTTCAGTTAATTTGATTCAACTTTCGCAAGCTCTATTAACCCGCTTGCGTTAGGTTTTTGAAATTTAAGTATTTTGTAAGTGTCTCATTTTCAGAGAATAATTTCTGCATTAA
>SAAL01000183.1 GCA_009929445.1 Bacteroidia bacterium | reverse complement strand
ATGAAAGAAAAAGTAGTTTTAGCATTCAGCGGTGGATTGGACACTTCATTCTGCGTAAAATATTTAGCCGAAGAAAAAGGGTACGATGTATATACGGCTGTAGCCAATACCGGCGGATTTAGCGACGAGGAGCTGAAAGTGATTGAAGAAAAAGCCTACCGACTGGGAGCTGTAAAACACGTGGCAATTGATGTAACCCAGGAATATTACGAAAAAAGCATCAAATACATGGTTTTCGGTAACGTGCTGCGCAACGGGACTTACCCCATTTCCGTAAGCTCCGAGCGGATTTTCCAGGCCATTGCCATCATCAATTATGCCAAGGAAATAAATGCAGAATATGTAGCCCACGGAAGTACAGGTGCAGGTAATGATCAGGTGCGGTTCGATCTGACCTTTCAGATTCTGGCACCTGAAATCAAAATCCTTACTCCCACACGCGACCTCACGCTGACCCGCGAATATGAAATCAATTACCTGAAAGAACACGGCTACGTGGCTGACTTCAATAAAATGGAATATTCCATCAATAAAGGACTGTGGGGAACATCCATCGGTGGTAAGGAAACGTTGAAGTCCGAACAAACGCTGCCTGAAGAAGCATATCCAGGTCAGGTAGTCAATACAGGGGAAGAAACCGTGACGATAGGTTTTGAAAAAGGTGAAATCTGTTCAGTAAACGGTGAAATAACGAACGATAAAATTCACTTAATCAATAAACTCGAAAATATTGCCAATAAATATGCTATCGGACGCGATATGCACATAGGTGATACCATTATCGGCATCAAAGGGCGCGTGGGTTTTGAAGCGGCAGCTCCCATGCTCATCATCAATGCCCACAAAATGCTCGAAAAACATACACTTACCAAATGGCAGCAATACTGGAAAGATCAGCTGGGCAACTGGTACGGCATGTTTCTCCACGAAGCTCAATACCTCGAACCGGTGATGCGCGATATAGAGCAATTCCTCGAAAGTTCACAGCAAAACGTTACCGGAACGGTGATTATCAAACTCCGCCCCTACAGCTACACACTCGTGGGAGTGGAGAGTGATTTTGATTTGATGAAAACCGATTTCGGTGAATACGGCGAAGTAAACAAAGCCTGGACAGCCGATGATGTGAAAGGATTTACCAAAATACTGGGTAATCAGATGAAAATTTTCTACAACGTGCAGAAAAGAAACGGAAAATAGTTATCCCATAGATACTTAAAACGCAAAAAAGAACTGAAAAAGTTTTTCGGAGATTCCAAATCCGGAGAACTTTTTTTTTAGTTTAATAATCCAGTAAAATCCCTTTTTTTCGTATGGAAATAAGTACGCCCTGCGAGTTTCCGTAGTATTTTCCCCAATCACCTGCAGCGGATAAACTGATGTCAAATCCGGATAACCAGGTGATGTGCTTATTTATTTCCAGTAAAAAAGAGTTGTTCGGAATATCAATCTGCGAACCAAGTACTCCGTAATTTCTGCTGAACGAAGCCAGTGCGCGGTATTCAAATCCTTTCACAGAGCCTTCCAAACCGAAATGATGTACACGGACACGGTTGTTCTGAGTACTCAGCACCCGGTTGTTGTTATAAAGCGGCGATGTGACGAAAGGAGTACCGATGGTGCGCGAGTAATAGCTCCACCCTTCGGGATAGGCGCCTCTGAAATAATTATCGGCACCGCCGTAAATCAAACCATCCTTGTCGTGATACGGTCCCGACTGGTCGGTTGTGTTCAGCACTTCGTACAATACACCCTTGATGTAAGGAAATGATTTGTTTTTCAGGGAGATACCCCAAAGTCCGTCCTGTATATTCATCCGGTTAGCTGTAATAAACACGACGGGAGGATCTTCCGATAGGTTTTGCCAGTAACCGCTGAGCTTCCATCCGGCAGCCTCCAGTTCCACCTTAAGACTCTGAGAAATGATGTGATTGCCGAGTACATTAATCTGATCGCTCCGGGAGGCATTTTCATCGCCCGATTGCGCCCTGAAAACCCGGGTAAAATTCTTTAATCCATCCGGAAGGGGTCCGTTGAGCGGATCTGTGCCTCCCCACTGTGCTGCGTGCTGAAGTCCGTATTCAAAGTGAACCGGGAGTCTCCCGCCGATGCGTGCATACCCGAATTTGTGATGCAGCAACATTCCTTGTGTATAAATATTATCGGTATTCCAGCCATGTCTTATACTGCCTTTTATTTCCAGAAAACCTCCGGTAAACGGAAGAGGAGTAAACCGTTCGATTCCTGCCGAAATTTCGGGCATCGGACGGGTGTTTTTCGAAAAAAGCAATCCTCCGGAAGATAGAGTAGAGTCCTGATTGCCGAAATGCTGTTCTCCGGAGCCTACCATCAGATTGAAAACCGAGAAACGGGCTTTTGCGTAAAGTTGATGAAAAAATATTTCTTTCTTTACTTTGTTGTCACGTACCAGCATTTCCACTCCGAATCCATAGTCGAAGAGTTTTAGAGGGTTGTCCAAACCTTTTCCAATTCCGGCAAACAGCATATCACTTGCAGGCGTTGAGGCTATTTTACCATAATTATTATTATGTAGCCAGAATGGGGCGTATTGGCCGGTAGAGGCAACGGTGGCAATTCCGGCTTCGTACCGGATGGTATCGGATTGTGAAAAGGCCGGACTTGACAGCGCGATTATACAAAAGAAGAAAAAAATATTCTTTAAAATTATGTGCCGCAAGCGATCATGAATGGTCTGCTGAAAAATATGTATTAACTTATAAAACATGATATTATGTTATAATTTATAATATTATTGTCCGGTAAACATTTTAGAAAATTCCTGTAAGTCCTTATTCAACTTTCGCAAGTTATTACTGACCAGTTGCAGAGAGGTCTGCTAACGGGCGACCTCGTCCGGTGAGCCGAAAAATCAGAGAGAGCGGCGTTAAAAATCGTCCTTGTTTGAGCCTGTACAAATGTTTCTGATTTTAGAAACAACTGAGGCGAGTTTGGACGATTTAGCCGATCGAACGCCAATTTTTCGAGTGAAGCGGGCGCAGTCTTGAATTTTTTGCTTACTTTTT
>SAAL01000182.1 GCA_009929445.1 Bacteroidia bacterium | reverse complement strand
ATCATTAGATTCCTCACAGCGAAATCCTACACTTCGTTTCGGATTTCTTGTTCGGAATGACAATCGTTTCTTTATACAAAGCCGTCGAACAAGGTTCTGCTATTTTTAGAATCTCTTTTTTCGACGGGCACTAAAGACTCTTCACCGCCGCCGGCACAACTTACCAAAAGAATGACACCTTCGGGCGGCGGATATAATAAAAGCATCGATTGTCATCCCGAACGAAATACAGTGGAGTGAGGGATCTGATTATGCTTATATTTACCTCCGTTGCAATCACCAAAAGTCCCCCATGGGGGATTTAGGGGGCCTTAAGGGGCTTTCTTTTTCAAAGCGCCTCCCTGTTTGCCTGATTGTCTATCTCTTTCCCGTTGGGTTCATACAGGGCAGTTATCCGGTCGGCGTACCGCTCTTCCACTTTTCCGCGGATGACTTTCATGGTGCTGTTTACCAGTCCGTTCTGTTCGGTGAACGGTTCGGGCAGTACAGCTACAGCGGCCGGAAGCCACCGTTCGGGGAACATGCCCTGGTGTTTTCCGCCCTTGCGGTATTCGTTTATTTCGCGCTGGAGTTTCGTCAGTGCCAGTGATTTGGCTTCGGGGCTGTCCCAGCTGAGTTCCGGCTGCTTGCGGTGTACGTACCGTTTCAGTGCTTCCTTATTGGGCACCACCAGAGCCGTGGTGTACGGATTCTGATTGTTGTGGAGCACCACCTGATCGATGAAATACGAATTTTCCACCAGTGCTTCCTCAATGCCTTCGGGACTGTATTTTTCGCCGTCGCTGGCTATCAGCAGGCTCTTGAAGCGTCCGAGCACGTACAGAAATCCGTCGTCGTCCATGTATCCCATGTCGCCGGTATGGAGCCAGCCGTTTTTGATGGTCTCGTCGGTCGATTTTTCATTGCGGTAATACCCTTTCATCACGTTTTCGCCCCGGATGGTGATTTCACCTTTTTGGTAGTTGGGCAGTTCGTTGCCTGCATCATCGCGTATTTTCAGTTCCATCGGCTGCACCAGGTACCCGGACGACCCCAGCTTGTGGCGTTTCTGTCCGTTGGACGAAATGATGGGCGTAGCTTCCGAAAGCCCGTAGCCCTGGAACATGGGCATCCCCACGGCATAGAAAAACCGCTGCAGATCGATATCGAGGAGCGCTCCGCCCCCGATGAAGTACTGCAGCTTCCCGCCGAAACCTTCACGGACTTTGGCGAAAAGGATTTTGTCGAAAAGCATCATCAACGGTTTTTTCAGCGCCTGCAATCCCTCGCCTTTGTTATGTCCTTCCTTGTTGTATTCATAAGCCATGTCCATGGCAAAATTGAAAAGGCGCGTAATCACCGGTCCTTTGGCGTGAATGCCGGAGATGATATTTTTCCGGAAATTTTTGGCCAAAGCCGGCACGCTTAACAGCAAATCAGGTTTTATTTCTTTGATGTTGACGGGAATATTTTTAAGCGTTTCCATACCGGTTTTACCGGTTTGAACCGTGGCTACACTGGCACCGCTGGCCATAAAGCTGTAAAATCCAGCCACATGGGCGAAGCAATGGTCGAGCGGCAGAATAATGAGCGTACGGAATTCCGGCGGGATGGACATAAGTGATAAGGCCTGCTCCACGTTGGCGGTATAGTTGCGGTGCGTGAGCATCACCCCTTTCGGGTCGGCCGTAGTACCCGAGGTGTAGCTGATGGTAGCCAGGTCGTCGGGGTCGATGGTTTTGCTCCGTTCGGTTATCGCGTCGGGATTTTTCAGCAGGAATTCTTTCCCCAGTTTCACCAGTTGGCTCAGGGGCATTTCCCTGTCGTCGTACGCGGGCTGGTCGTCGAGCACCACCACGTGCCATACATCCGGCAAGAGTGCGGCAATGGTTCTGATTTTCTTCAGTTGTCCGCCCGACACAAACACGATCTTCGATTCGGAGTGTACGATTCTGAAAACTAGATCGTTGCTCTCTTCGAGTTTGATCGAAAGCGGAACATTGGCAGCACCCGTGTACAGTATTCCCAGCTCGCTGATGATCCATGCGTTGCGCCCTTCGGAGAGCAAAGCGATTTTCTCCCCGTTTTTTACGCCGAGTGAAAGCAATCCGGCAGCTATCTCCTGAGCCTGCGTGCGTGTTTCGAGGTAGGTGGTTGGGGTGAATTCAGTGGTAAACTTTTCCCAGAGAAAAGGATTTTTGGCGTATTTTTCCACACTGCTGTTCAGCAGATCGATGATGGTAGATCTTTTGTTTTCCATGATTGGTGTTGATTTGGCGGTATTACGTGTTATTTTGAAAAAAAAACCGGACGCTAAAGATAAAAAAATAAAATGATTATCCGGTGAGTATCCTGATAAAAAAAATTATCCGCAATACAACCCAAAGTCAATTGCCACACCTCCAGGATAGTATTTATCGGGATATGGTATGGATTTGATATGTAACAGATGAGTTTGACTTTAGCATAAATTAACATGAGTTTGGGCTAAAGCCCTTTGTAATATATTTTTTAAATATCCAGGCCTTAAAAGGCGTGGCAATTGATGGCGTGGCAATTGAAGGTGAGGCAACTAAAGGCGATTGAGTCAAAAGTCTGTTCGCTTTTATTCTCAACAAATGTTATTAATTACTAATATTGCCTTATTAATTATATCGCATACGATACAATAGATTACTTTTGTATCGCAAACGATATAAAATAATTTATTAAACCAAAAAACAATATGAACAACAATTTTTATCAATTCAGTGCCACTTCGTTGCAGGGCAAAGAAATGAGCATGAAGTCCTACGAAGGAAAAGTAATTCTGGTAGTGAACACGGCGAGCAAATGCGGACTGACACCGCAGTACGAGGGACTCGAAAAACTTTACAGGGAATATAAAGACAAAGGGCTGGTGATTCTGGGTTTCCCATGTAACCAGTTTGCCAATCAGGAGCCGGGCGGCGAAAAGGAAATATCCGAAAACTGCCTGATCAACTATGGAGTGAGCTTCCCCATGTTTTCTAAAATTGATGTGAACGGAGCTACCGCCCACCCCATTTACAAATACCTGAAAAAAGA
>SAAL01000007.1 GCA_009929445.1 Bacteroidia bacterium | reverse complement strand
TCGGCGGCATTATCGACGGATGTCCTGCCGGAATTGAACTGGATGAAACATTTATTCAGAATGAACTCTCGCGTCGTCGTCCGGGTCAGTCCATTATTTCCACACCCCGCTCCGAAGAAGATAATGTAGAGTTTCTGTCAGGTATTTTTGAAGGTAAAACCACCGGCACACCCATTGCGTTTGTCATCTGGAACAAAAATCAGGAAAGTAAAGATTACGACCACCTGAAAGATGTCTATCGGCCATCGCATGCAGACTTTACCTACCAGCAGAAATACGGTATACGCGACCATCGGGGTGGCGGACGGAGTTCAGCACGCGCTACGGCTGCGTGGGTGGCAGCAGGAGCCATTGCCAAACTGGTATTAAATCAAAAAGGTGTTGAAATTAAAGCATACACTTCGCAGGTGGGACATATTTCGGTGGGTAAATCGTACGAAAACCTGGATTTATCGTTGATTGAGAGTAATATTGTTCGTTGTCCGGAACCCGAAACGGCCGAAAAAATGATTGCCTACATTGATGAATTGCGGACTGAAGGAAATTCCATTGGCGGTATTGTCAGTTGTGTGGTGAAAGGTGTCCCTGCAGGTTGGGGAGAACCCGTATTCGATAAGCTGCATGCCCGCCTTGCCAATGCGATGATGAACATCAATGCAGTTCACGGATTTGATTACGGAAGCGGTTTTGAAGGTGTTCGCCTCACCGGTGCCGAAATGAACGACGCTTTCACGCTGAAGGGTGAAAACGTAACTACAAAAACCAACAACTCAGGCGGCATTCAGGGGGGCATCAGCAACGGTCAGGATATTTATTTCCGCGTGTTGTTCAAACCGGTAGCCACCATCAGCAAAAAACAAGAAACGCTTGATAAACAGCTGAATAAAATAGAACTTGAAGCCCGCGGTCGGCATGATCCATGTGTGCTGCCCCGTGCAGTACCCATTGTGGAAGCCATGGCTGCGCTTACGTTGGTGGATTTGTACCTGATAAGTAAATAAACTGAAAGAAATGACTGATATTCAACTTATTCAAAACAAAATCTTTGAGATTCGGGGTGTAAAAGTAATGCTTGATTTTGATTTGGCTGAAATGTACCAGATTGAAAAAAAAAGCGTTAAAACGTGCTGTAAGACGTAATATTAAACGCATAGCGGCTGATTTTATGTTTGAATTGACATCTATTGAATTGGAAAATTTGAGGTACCAAAATTTCACCTCAGGTTGGGGAGTTATCTCACGTTTGCTTTTAGAGAACAAGGCATTGCCATGCTTTCAGGCGTTCTAAACAGTGATATTGCTATCAAAGTCAATAAAAAAAAACCTCGAAATCGGGTACAAAAAACTTTTAAACAAAAACAATAACTCATAAAGCCTCCCATTCGGGGAGGTTGGAGGGGCAAATATGTCCGAAGAAATCATCACATCCAATCATTGGCTGGTAATCACCAACCCAACTTCCGGAAAAAGAAAATTTCAGGAACAGGGGAAATATGTACTTTCGGAACTCGACAAAGCACACATTCCGTATATTTACAAACTAACCGAATACTCCGGACATACCATTGAAATAGCAAAATCGTATGCCAGGCGCGGATGTCTGAATTATCTTGTATTAGGCGGCGACGGGTCGGTAAGTGAAGTCATAAATGGTATATTCGCAGCCGAGCCGGATGATACATCGAAAATAAAAATAGCACTCATACCGCGAGGTACCGGAAATGATTGGGGAAGATTCTGGGGATTAAGAAAAAACAACAAAGAATCAATTAAAATTTTCCGAAAAGGCAATTGCAAGCTGATTGATATCGGAAAAATTGATTTCATCGAAGACAACAATCAATCCGAAAGTCATTATTTCATCAATTCGGTAGGTTTCGGGCTTGATGCCGAAGTAGTGGAAATAACTCACCGGATGAAAAAATATATCGGAAGTTTCTCCCTGTTGTACACGCTGGCATTACTGCTCGCCGTTTTCAGATACAAACCTACTCCTACGCAACTGACAATCAATGGTAAGTCACGAGAAGTAAAACTTTTCACCATGAACATTGCCAACGGACCATTCAGCGGTGGAGGCATCAAACAAAATCCCTATGCACTCCCCTACGATGGTACCTTTGATATGATTGTAGTGGAAAAACCCACCGTACGTGATATACTTACAGCTCTTCCGCTCATTTTCAACGGCAAACTCACTCAGCATCCCGTTATTCAGAGTTTTCAAGCAAAGGAAATTTGGATAAAAACCAAAAATGAGATTCTGATTGAAGCAGATGGGATAATTGTCCCCGATGGGCATAACAGCCGTGTTTCCATTATTCCTGAAGCAATACAGATGATTGTTCCGTAGAAATTTATCTCTTCTGTTTCATTAAATCAACTGCACTCACCATCTTTTACAAAACAATTCGTCGCTGCCATAGTTATAATATTAGTCAGATTCTGTTCAAATTATTTCTTAAAAGATGAATCTCTTTACCAAAATATTCCTGATTTGGTCGGCTTGCATGATCACACTTACCCCGCTTCACAGCGAGCGTCCGAAAGTTGGTGTGGTACTGATGGGTGGCGGCGCTAAAGGATTTGCCCATATTGGCGCCCTGAAAGTCATCGAAGAAGCCGGAATACCGATTGATTATATAGCCGGAACAAGTATGGGAGCTATCGTAGGCGGACTTTACAGCATCGGATACGATTCACACGATCTTGATTCGCTCTCGAAAAATCAGGACTGGATGCATTTACTTACCGACGAAATATACAGATACAACTTGTATGGATCTGAAAAAGATAAGGCACAAACCTACATCGTGACGATGAACTACGAAAAACAGGGCATTAAGCTGCCTTCAAGTATTGTGAGCGGTCAGAATATTTACAACCTGATGCTCGATGTAACCACCGGATATCACGAAAACATAGATTTTCTCAAACTTCCGATTCCTTTCAGTTGCGTGGCTGCCGATGTCAAATCGGGTAAGGAAGTTGTTCTCTCAGACGGGATTCTTCCGCAAGCTTTGCGAGCCAGTATGGCCATTCCAGGATTTTTCAGTCCTGTTAAGATTGACAGTATGCTACTTATTGATGGAGGAATTCTCAACAACTATCCTGTGGATGTGGTAAAGAAGATGGGAGCTGATATTGTAATCGGTGTCAGTTTCGATAAGGATGAGAAAAAAATAGAAAAAAATATGGGTTCATTCCTCGAACTGACAAATGATTTCGGCAATTTTCTGGGTAACGAAAAGCTGGAGGAAAACCTTCGGAATACTGATCTTTCCATTCGGGTGAAACTAGATAAATACAATATAGCCAGTTTTCGGTCGGATGAAGTTGACAGCATTATCCGGATTGGAGAAACAACGACCCGAAATAAGTGGAATGAGCTGATTGAACTGAAGAATAAACTGGGATCGGACGATGAAATTTCAATCCGACAGATAAAAAATCCATACATCGGGACAGACACTCTGTTGATCAGAAGCGTTTATATCGAAGGTTTATCGGCCGAAGATCAGCAACTGGTTCTAAACCGTCTGCGCATTGGCCCCAAAACCACGCGAAAAGAGTTGCAAAACATCATTTCGCGAATGTATGGCACTGATTTATTTTCGAAAGTTTTTTACAGACTCGAAAATCAAAAACCTCCGTACGATCTGGTATTCGAAATCGAAAAGAAAGACATCCGCAATCTCAACGTAGGCATTCGCTTTGACACGCAAGATCTGGCTTCAATACTACTCAACAGCACCATCAGATTGAGAACTTCACTCAATTCTACATTTGAAGTGACTGCCCGGCTCAATAAAAATCCGTATCTGCAGATAAATTATTCGCTGAGTAGTACGATGTTATACAAAGGTGGAGTACAATTCAAAACATCCAAAAACGACATCAACATTTACGACAAAGGCAGATTGGCCTACAACCTGGGATTTTATCAGAATACCCTGAATGTGAACTTTAGCGAATTTCAATTCTACAATATGAATTTACGTCTGGGCATGGACATTGATTATTTCTACTATCTGTACGAACTCAAGAATTCGGGACTACCTGATTTGAATCTGGAATCAAAGCCGTATATGAATTATTTTCTGAGCGGAACTTACGACAACCTGAACAGCAGCTACTACCCTACCCGCGGGTTTTATTTCAACTTCAGGTACGCAGTGAAAACCGATAATTTTTACCGCTTTGAAGGTCATAAACCCATGCAATCGATTAAGTTTACGTTCATAAAACCCCATGCCATCAACAAAAAAATGACTATTACACCTCTTATAGCAGGCCGGATTATCCTGAGCGACACCGTTCCTTTCATATATTCGAATCTGGCGGGTGGTCAGTGGGACGGTCATTATCTCAATCAGCAAATATCTCTTCAGGGTTTGCAGGGAATGGAGATTTTTGATAAATCTCTTGTAAAAACCGAACTGGTTTTGAGGTATAATATTTATAAACAACATTCGTTACAAGCAGCCATTAATTGCACCATGCACAATGAAAATCCACAACAGCTGCTCGACAGAAGACCAATACTGGGAGGTACACTTGGTTATTCGTACAATACTATTTTAGGACCTCTTATCATTCGATTCAGTTATTCCGACCGCACCCGAAAGATTTATCCCTTCATCAGTGCAGGATACTATTTTTGATACTTCAAAGCAATTCAAACTTTTTCAGGGCTTTATACACACCGTCAGCATCAACCGTATCGGTTACAAAACCGGCACACGACTTAACGGCATCTTCAGCATTACCCATAGCTATACCCAACCCCACATGCTGCAACATAGCCATATCGTTTCCGCCATCACCAAAAGCGATTGTTTCTTCGGGTAAAATATTAAAATGAGCAAGCATTTTGTCAATCCCTACACTTTTATTACTGCCCCGGGGAACTATATCGGTAAACAGTGGAAACCACCTGGTGGAATCACATCCGGGCAGCGCTGCCATGATATCACTTTCCTGTTCTTTTTCAAAAAATGCAATGACCTGCAAAACATCATATTGCAATGTTTCTTCGAGAGGACGAACCCGCAATTTTGGAAATGCAAGCATTTCCAGTACCTTTTCCACGTTTTGGTTGTGAAAGTTGATGTACATTTCATTGTCGTCCATTGTCACGCAGGGGAAAGGATTTAACTGCTGATAGTTGAGCAACGCTTCCATGTCCGCCCGGGAAATACAGTTACGATAAATACACGTTCCGTCGCTGAGCATGCAGTAACCGCCGTTGATAGTTACAAATCCATCGAACTGCATATCGCCAAGATTGTTTATAGCCGATTTATGGCGTCCGGTAGCAATAAACACGTTAATACCTTTAGCTCTCAATTCCTCTACAGCCCTGCGTGCACTTGCCGGAACCTGATGAGTTTCGAAACTTACAAGCGTACCATCAATATCAAAAAAAACAGCTTTTATCATTTAGTTAACCATGTATTGAAATCAGAATAAAACCAAATTCCTTTTTGGATGTCAAAATTAGTCAAAAACGACGGCAACAACAAATCTATGAGTTTTTTTAGATTGACTATGAATTGATTGCAATCACTTAAAAATCGTTTTTTTACTTTTCAGCGTGCCATTTAATTAGTACCTTTGTGCTCTGATAAAAATCACTAAATTGAGTTTAATCCATTAGCATTCATCCCCATGATTTACTTTTTTCAAACACCCGATCAGCAAATCTACGCCTTACAATCCACTTCAGAATTCAACAGCGAAACAATCAACAAGCTCACCTGGCTATTTGGCGAAGCTAAACTACTTGACAATGAAACAATTCAGGGTAATTTTATCGGTCCTCGCCGCGAAATGATTACCCCGTGGAGTACCAATGCGGTGGAAATAACTCAAAACATGGGAATTGTCGGCATTCAGAGAATAGAAGAATTTATCCCCGATCAGGACATGTTTGATCCCATGCTTCAGCGCAGGTACACCGAATTGAACCAGGATATTTTCACAATTCACAAACAGCCCGAACCAATCCGGTACATTGACGATATTGCTGCTTACAACTCACAGGAAGGATTGGCGCTGAGCGAAGAAGAAATCGATTTTCTGAATGAAATTTCTGTAAAAATGGGTAGGAAACTGACAGACAGCGAAGTATTTGGATTTTCGCAGGTAAATTCCGAACATTGTCGGCATAAAATTTTCAACGGACAATTTATAATCGATGGGCAGGAAAAGGAAATGACTCTATTCCAACTGATTAAGCAAACTTCCAAAGACAATCCGAACGACCTGGTTTCGGCCTATTCGGACAATGTAGCTTTTAATCAGGGGCCTGTTATCGAGCAATTTGCTCCAAAATCGGATGATAAACCCGATTTCTTTGAAACAAAAACAATAGAATCTGTCATTTCACTGAAAGCAGAAACACACAATTTCCCCACCACCGTTGAGCCATTCAATGGAGCAGCTACAGGCACCGGTGGTGAAATTCGTGATCGCCTCGGAGGTGGAAAAGCCAGTCTGCCCATAGCCGGAACGGCCGTTTATATGACGAGTTATCCCAATCTCCGGAATGACAGATTATCCGGTCGGCCCTGGTTGTATCAAACTCCCGAACAGATTCTCATCAAAGCTTCCAACGGCGCTTCCGACTTCGGAAATAAATTCGGACAGCCGCTTATTTGCGGTTCGCTGCTCACTTTCGAACACAAAGAAAACAACAAAATCTATGGATACGATAAAGTAATCATGCTGGCAGGCGGCGTTGGCTATGCCAACAAACGCGATGCGCTGAAAGGAACGCCCGAACCTAATGAGAAAGTGGTCGTGTTGGGTGGCGATAATTACCGGATTGGAATGGGTGGAGGAGCTGTTTCATCAGTAGAAACCGGTCAATATGGCAATGCTATTGAGTTGAATGCGGTTCAGCGCGCCAACGCCGAAATGCAAAAACGGGCGGCCAATGTAATCCGCGCCCTGGCCGAGAGTGATGAAAATCCAATTATTTCTATTCATGATCACGGCGCCGGAGGACATCTAAACTGCCTGTCCGAGCTGGTAGAAACTACGGGTGGAGTAATTGAAATGGATAAACTTCCCATCGGCGATGTAACACTCAGTGCCAAAGAAATCATCGGCAATGAAAGCCAGGAACGAATGGGATTACTCCTGAAAGAGAAAGATCTCGAAAGGGTAAAATCAATTGCTAAACGTGAACGTGCACCCATGTATGTAGTAGGCGAAACCACCGGTGATATGCGTTTGACATTCAAAAACTCCACTTCTGAAAAATCCGGAGAAGCACCCATTGATCTTCCCGTTGAATATCTGATAGGCAAATCACCAAAAACAGTCATTAATGATACCAGCATTGCAGAAAGTTATGCTCCGGTTGAGATAACAGAAGATAAAATACTTGAATATTTAAAAAACGTACTTAAAATTGAAGCAGTAGCCTGTAAAGACTGGCTTACAAACAAAGTTGACCGTTCGGTGACAGGTAAAGTGGCCCGCCAGCAATGTGTGGGTGAAATACAGCTTCCGCTCAGCGACGTGGGAGTGGTAGCCCTTGATTACCGCGGAAAAGAAGGAATTGCTACATCTATCGGTCATGCTCCTCAGGCTGCTCTTGTAAATCCGGAAGCCGGATCGGTACTATCTGTAGCAGAAGCACTTACCAATATCATCTGGGCTCCGCTGAAGAACGGACTCGACAGTGTTTCGCTCTCGGCCAACTGGATGTGGCCCTGTAAAAATCCGGGTGAGGATGCTCGCCTTTACAAAGCTGTAGAAGCTTGCAGTGAATTTGCATGTGCTCTCGGCATCAATATCCCGACCGGAAAAGACAGTTTATCGATGACTCAAAAATACCCTGACGGAACAAAAGTATTCTCACCCGGAACGGTCATTATTTCGGCAGGAGCAGAAGTTTCGGACATCAGAAAGACAGTCAGTCCCCTGATTGTAAACGACAAAGAAACTCATCTTCTTTACATCGACTTTTCGTTTGACAGACATAAACTCGGAGGATCGGCGCTGGCTCAGACACTCAACCGCCTTGGTCACGAAACTCCTACAGTAAATGATGCTGAATATTTCAAGGCTGCATTTGATACTGTTCAGGAGTTGATAAACAAGGAAATGATACTCGCCGGACACGATATTTCGGCCGGTGGAATGATTACTGCATTGCTCGAAATGTGTTTTGGCAAGAATTCAGGCGGTTTGGCCATAAATCTGGACGATGTGGCTGAACCTTCGCTGGTAACCATACTTTTTGCCGAAAATCCGGGCATCATCATTCAGGTAAAAGATAAAAAAACAGTAGAAAAAGCATTGAAAAACAATGGCATAGGTTATGCTGTGATTGGAAAACCGATCGAAGAACGCAGGCTGGAAATTCATAGAAAAAAATCTGCATATTCTTTCTCCATCAACGAACTCCGGGATGTGTGGTACGATACTTCATACCAGCTCGACCGCAAACAAAGCGGTGGGAAAAAAGCCGGAGAACGTTTTGAAAATTACAAAAATCAACCGCTGGAATTCCGATTTTCGGAAAATTTTTCCGGAAAACTCTCACAGTATAACCTCTCGCCCAAGCGAAAGCAGAGTGAAATCAAAGCCGCTATTATTCGTGAAAAAGGCACAAACGGCGAACGTGAAATGGCTTATGCGCTTTATCTGGCCGGTTTTGATGTAAAAGATGTGCACATGACCGACCTGGCTTCCGGACGCGAAACGCTTGAAGACCTGAATCTGATAGTATTCTGCGGTGGTTTTTCCAATTCCGATGTGCTTGGATCGGCCAAAGGTTGGGCAGGTGGTTTTCTTTACAACGAAAAAGCCCGTAAAGCACTCGAAAACTTTTACAAACGCACAGACACACTAAGTTTGGGCATTTGCAACGGTTGCCAGCTAATGGTAGAACTGAACCTGATAAATCCCGAACACGAAAAACGTGCAAAAATGCTTCACAACGACAGTCATAAATTTGAAAGTGGATTTGTTACGCTCAATATTCCCGAAAACGATTCGGTGATGTTTAAAACAATTTCCGGAAGTAAACTCGGCATTTGGGTGGCACACGGCGAAGGTAAATTCTCACTTCCGATGGGTGATTACGCATACAAAATTGTAGCAAAATACAATTATGATGGATATCCTGCCAATCCGAACGGTTCGGATTATGCTGTTGCCGGAATCTGTTCTGCTGATGGACGTCATCTGGCCATGATGCCGCATCTGGAACGAGCCATTTTCCCATGGCAATGCGCCCACTACCCTGCCGACCGCATAAAGAATGATGAAATTACTCCCTGGATCGAAGCTTTTGTGAATGCACGAAAATGGGTGGAAACTAACAAAAAATAATGAAATTCAAATCACAGCAGATCAGAGTGTGATCATTAAAAAAATTCTCACTTCATCTAATGAAAAAAGAATCATTAAAAAAATTTGCCTACCTTTCCATTGCAGCTGCAGTAGTAACCATCGGGCTTAAATTCTTTGCCTATTTATACACAGGGTCCATGGGTTTGCTTTCCGATGCGCTCGAATCGTGTGTAAACCTGGTAGCTGCCGTAGTAGCGCTCATAATGATACACATTTCTGAAAAACCGGCTGATGAAGGACATGAATTCGGGCACACCAAAGCAGAGTATTTCTCCAGTGCCATTGAAGGAAGTCTCATTCTGGTAGCTGCATTCAGCATCATCTGGTCGGCTGTTCCACGTCTTATTGCACCTCAGCCAATTGAAAACGTAGGCTTGGGGTTGTTAATATCTACGAGCGCTTCGCTTGTCAATCTGGGAGTTTCCCTGGTTTTAATCAGTAACGGGAAAATACGAAAATCGTTGCTACTCGAAGCAGACGGCAAACACCTGATGACCGATGTATGGACTTCGGCAGGAGTCATAGCCGGAGTACTGATAGTGAAATTGACCGGTTTTTTGATTCTTGACCCTGTTATTGCCGTTTTGGTGGCTTTGAATATTATCTGGACCGGATTTACATTAATCAAACGCTCAGCAAACGGACTGATGGATGCATCCATCACCGAAGAAGAACTGAAAAAAGTAAAACATTATCTTGACGGGTTCAAAACAGATACAATTGAATATCATTCGTTGATGACACGTCAGGCCGGACAACGAAAATTTATTTCGCTTCATCTGCTCGTTCCGGGTGAATGGAGCGTACAGCAAGGACACGACTTTGCAGAAAAAATAGAAGAAAGTATCGAAGACATGTTTTCCGAACCTGTAACCGTTTCATCTCACATTGAACCGATAGAAGATCCGGCTTCGATGCGCGATATCGGAATTGACAGAAAAAAAATCACTGAAAACAATCAGTTCACTATAACAAAATCGTAAAAATAAATAATTGCAAATTCCTGTATAACAACATATTAAAATATAGAAAATAAACCCAATCATAAATCTAAAATTGTAAATCGTAAATAAAATATATGTCATCACTCATCGAAAAACTAGACGGCCTTCAACATAAATTTGAAGAAATATCCATGCTCATTACCGATCCGGCTGTGATAGCCGACATGCAACGCTACGTGAAACTCAACAAGGAATACAGTGAGCTATCGAAAATCATGAACGCTCAGAAAGAATACTCCACCACGCTGTCCAACATACAGGAAGCCAAAGACATACTTTCAAACGAAAGCGACACCGAACTGCGCGAAATGGCTCGAATGGAACTTGAAATGCTGGAATCAAAAGTTCCCGAGCTGGAAGAAAAGATTAAATTCCTGCTGATTCCGGTTGATCCGGAAGATGCCAAAGACGTAGTGATGGAAATACGTGGCGGAACAGGCGGCGATGAAGCAGCCATTTTTGCAGGAGATCTTTTCAAAATGTACACCCGTTTCTGTGAAAATAAAGGCTGGAAAGTTGATGTAACTGACTTCAGTGAAGGCACCATAGGTGGATACAAGGAAATTATCTTCACCGTGACAGGCGAAAACGTGTACGGTACGCTGAAATACGAAAGCGGTGTTCACCGCGTGCAGCGCGTACCCGAAACCGAAACTCAGGGTCGTGTACACACCTCGGCAGCCACTGTGGCTGTGCTCCCCGAAGCCGACGAATTTGATGTACAGATTAATCCGGCCGATATCGATTTCCATACGTCACGCTCAGGCGGTGCAGGCGGTCAGAATGTGAACAAAGTGGAAACCAAAGTGCAGCTTACTCACCGTCCAACCGGTATTGTGGTGGTATGCCAGCAGGCTCGTACTCAGCTCGGTAACCGTGAAATAGCCATGGAAATGCTTCGTACGAAAATATACAATATGGAATACGAAAAACACCTTTCAGCCATTGCTTCGAAACGTAAAACCATGGTATCTACCGGCGACAGATCGGCAAAAATACGCACGTACAACTATCCACAGGGACGAATTACCGACCACAGAATCAATTACACCATCTACAACCTGGCCGCATTTATGAACGGCGACATACAGGATGTAATCAATCAACTCACTGTGGTGGAAAATGCAGAACGAATGAAAGAAAGTGAATTATAGAAACCCTTTTAATAATTTACGCTATGAACAAACAACAACTTGTTGAAAATATTTTTCACAAAAAAACATTTCTTTGCGTTGGTCTGGATACCGATGTCGATAAAATTCCCGAACATCTTTTCGATGTATCGGACGACCCGATTTTTGAGTTCAATAAGCAAATAATTGACGCAACTGCCGATCTCTGTGTGGCTTACAAACTCAATCTGGCATTTTATGAAAGTATCGGACTGGAAGGCTGGGACGCATTGGAACGAACGGTGGATTACATCCTCTCCAATTATCCCGACCAGTTTATCATTGCCGATGCCAAGCGGGGCGATATCGGTAATACTTCAGCCATGTATGCACGCACGTTTTTCGGAAATATGGATTTTGATGCCGTAACGGTTGCACCTTATATGGGACAGGACAGCGTTTTTCCGTTTCTAACCTACGTAAATAAATGGACAATTCTGCTTGCACTGACATCAAATAAGGGAGCTTTTGATTTTCAGTACATGGAAGAAAACGGCGAAAAACTATTCGAAAAAGTGCTGAAAGCATCCAAAGAATGGGGTTCGGATGAGAATATGATGTATGTGGTTGGAGCTACAAAAGCCGAAATGCTGGCTGACATTCGTAAAATAATCCCAAATCACTTTCTGCTCGTACCCGGTGTAGGTGCTCAGGGTGGAAGCCTTCAGGAAGTAGTTAAATACGGAAAAAACGACGAATGCGGATTGTTGGTAAATTCCTCCCGTCAGATTATTTATGCTTCATCCGACGTTGATTTTGCAGAAAAAGCAAGAGAAGAAGCGCTGAAGGTGCAACAGGAAATGGCGGAATTGCTCAAGTAAATAAGAGTTCTGAGTTCTGAGTTAGCTCCCAACTTTTCTAATTTCTAACTTCAAACATCTAACTTTTCGAATATGTCTGAATTTTCAACGCATCAATCCCAAAAAATCGCCGATCTGACCGAACTTTTCGAAGCGATAATCTACAAGCAAAAAGCTGCTGAAACCATCCACAAGTTTCAGTCAACCACAATTGCAAACATAACACCCGATGATGTGGTAATATTTGTACATCAACTCGTAGATTCCGGTTACCCGATGGATGACATTAAATCGGGTATCAACAAATTGCTCAATGTGCTTCGCCGCCCACTGGACGATTTTCGGTATGAAAAGCCTGCAGATGACAGTTTTTTCGGCGTATGCATTCAAAACAATGCACAAGCTATCAGCCACCTGAATAAAATCCGGCCCTACATTCTTGAAATCAACAAAAAAGCACTGACCAGTGAAATCAAAACTGAGCTCATTACGCTTTGGACTGATGTACAGAAATTTACAGACTATTATCAGATCAAGGAAAACATTCTTTTTCCGCTCGTTGAAAAATACGTTGCCGATTACCGATGCATCTCCGTGATGTGGTCCATACACGATGACATCAGAAAAAACATAAATCAATTAATTGATATACTGAATCTTAACGATACTGATTTAAAGCATTTAAACAGACTTACCGGAGATATATTTTACAACATTTATTCGATTATTTTCAGAGAAGAGCGGTTGCTTTTTCCGGTTATTCAGAAATATATTCCGGCAGATGAAATTGAAAACATCTGGAACGAAAGTGTTGAATCGGGATTTCCTTACATCAATCCACCAAAAAAAGAAAACGTAATGGAAAAAAATAAAGTCCCTTCAGATTTAATCGAACTGAAAAGCGGACAACTCACCGCCGAACAGATTGTATTGGTTTTCAGCCATTTGCCGGTAGATATTACGTTTGTGGATGAAAATAACAAAGTTCGTTTCTTTTCAACGCCGAAAGAGCGCATTTTTCATCGTACGAATGCTGTTATAGGCCGCGATGTACACAACTGCCACCCAAAAGAAAGTGTTCATGTAGTAGAGCAAATAGTGGAAGCATTCAGAGCCGGCAAAAAAGACAAAGCCGATTTCTGGATAAGCATGCGCAACGGAAAACGGGTGCTGATTCAGTACTTTGCTGTTCGAAACGAACATAATGAATACAAAGGAGTAATAGAAGTAACGCAGGAAATCAGCGAAATTCAGCGCCTGGAAGGTGACAGAAGAATTCTGGACTGGGAAGGATAACGTCTGAAACTTGATTTTTAGGATTAAAATGATATATATCCCACATATTCTATATCATAGTTTCTTTGACTCAAAAAGCTATTTTGTCTGTTTTTATCATATAAATCAAAAAAATCAAAGTTCAGACAATGCTTACCATCATTTCACCCGCTAAAATACAAAATTTTAATCCTCAAAATACGATTTCTGATTATACTCTGCCCGTTTTTCTGAAAGAAGCAAACATGCTGGCAAAACAGCTTGGTTCCTACTCCATCAGCGAACTGGCGTCTTTATTGCATATCAATTCAAAAATTGCCGAAGAAAATGCAAATCGCTACTTTCACTGGAAAACACCTTTCACACCAGAAAATTCAAAACAGGCCATTTTTACGTACAACGGCGAAGTATATCGTGGGTTGGATGCCGCTACCCTTAACAATGAAGAAATTCTTTACCTGCAAAACCACCTGCGAATACTCTCTGGCCTGTACGGAGCACTGAAACCGCTTGATTTAATTCAGCCCTACCGTCTGGACGTAAAAGACAGACTCACGACCGAAAAAGGTGATAATTTGTATTCATTCTGGAAAAAACGGGTGACTGACGAAACGGCGAAAGCACTGAAAAAATCAGATAATCCGAACGTTTTATTAAATCTGGCGTCGGCAGAATATACCCGAATGCTGGATATAAAACAGCTGAAAGTGCGTATCATTGATTTTGATTTTCTGCAGTATAATCCCGATTCCGATACATTCAAACCAATCACCATCTACCTGAAAAGAGCACGGGGCCTGATGGTGCGTTTCGTAGCTCAAAACCGGATTACCGATCCCGAAGATCTGAAAGCTTTTTCTGCCGATGGATACTGGTACAGCGAGCGATTTTCCACCGAAAACAAAATGGTATTTGTGCAGTAAAGCTTGCACGATTTATTAAATAGAACCCGTCTCGACTTTTTTTTAAACAATGAGTCTGCTCCGAAAACCTTGATTTTGCCACAAAGACACTAAAACACCAAGTTACACAAAGAAACTAATTTTATATCTAATTGATTATCAACACATCTAATTTCGACACAAAGTATAAAAATCTTAGATTTTTATAAATTATGACTTTTCGGAGTGGACTCAACAATAGAAAACATAGAATAATTTACACTTATTCTCATATTTTCGGCAACATAGAAAAAATATCCCTGCCTGCCGCAGGCAGGTTCGATATTTTTAAACTATTGTTTTCGAAGAACATTAAAATAAATATAAAAACTGACAAAATAAGACTATTGTTCTCTATGTTTTAAAAGTCAAGATGACTTTATATTCTAAATTTTCAGGAAATTAGTTTTTTATGCTTTTGTATAAAGAAATTTTTTACGGTTTAGTTTATTCTGGCCCTCGGCATCAGCTCCGGAAAAAGATTTACATCTCATTTTAAGTTCCCAAATAATTGGGTTAACCCTCACTCTCCTTTCCCAACAAAACAACCAGACAAAAATATTTAACACTTCGGCGAACTTTATCAGGTTTGAATCGTTAAAATTGTATTTAATAGAATCTGATATATGACTCCACAGCAAATCATCAAACAAGGCGAAAAACTCATTGTTCCCGAAAATCCAGTCATTCCGTTTATCGAAGGCGATGGAATAGGAAAGGAAATTACATCATCGGTGAAAAAAATCATCGATAAAGCGGTAGAAAAAACTTACAACAGCAACAGAAAAATTGAATGGAAAGAAGTACTTGCCGGTGAAAAAGCCTACAATAAGCAGGGCGCCTGGCTTCCTACCGAAACGATGGATGCTTTCCGAAAATACCTGGTGGGCATCAAAGGCCCGCTTACAACACCTGTAGGTGAAGGAATCCGGTCACTTAATGTTGCATTGCGTCAGGAACTGGATTTATACGTATGTCTGCGTCCTGTAAGGTGGTTCAAAGGTGTTTCCACCCCGCTTCTGCATCCGGAGAAAGTTCATGTAACCATTTTCAGAGAAAATACCGAGGACATTTATGCCGGTATTGAATGGAATGCAGGCACACCCGAACTGGAAAAAGTGCTTAAATTTCTGAAAGAAGAAATGGGTGTAGCTAAAATTCGTTTCCCAGAATCGACCTCTATCGGCGTGAAACCGGTTTCGGTAGAAGGAACCGAACGTCTGGTCCGATCGGCTATCGAATATGCTATTTTGCACAAACTTCCTTCAGTTACCCTGGTTCACAAGGGAAATATCATGAAGTTTACCGAAGGAGGATTCAAAAAATGGGGCTACGCACTGGCTGAACGTGAATTTCCCGACGAAACCTTCACCGAAAATAAATTTAACAAAATCAAGTCGGAAAAAGGACTCGAAGAAGCTGTAAATGCTTACAACGAAGCAATAAGCAGTGGTAAAGTGTTCATTAAAGATGTGATAGCTGATGCATTCCTGCAAAACACATTGCTCAAACCCGAAGAATACTCGGTCATCGCCACGTTGAATCTCAACGGCGACTACATATCAGACCAGATGGCAGCCATGGTGGGCGGGATAGGCATTGCACCGGGTGCCAATATCAACTACATAACCGGTCATGCCATCTTTGAAGCTACACACGGCACTGCGCCCGACATAGCCGGAAAAAACAAGGCAAATCCCTGTTCGATGCTACTCTCGGGAGTGATGATGCTCGAATATATGGGATGGAATGAAGCCGGCGATCTGATCACGCAATCACTCGAAAAACTCTTCGAACAAGGCATTGCTACAGGCGATTTGGCTCGTTTTATGAAAAACGGTACTACCAAATCCACTTCTGAATTCAGCGAAGAAATCATCAAACTCATCGAAGGTTAATTAAGCTTCGATATGTTCTAAATTGAAAAAAAAAATTTCTACCTGTTAGTGAGAAAAAAAACATAAAAATATTCAAACAAAATATCTCTTTCTTGTGTTAAAACAATAAATAAATCTACTATCAATTTTATCACAATAAACAACAAAAAAAAATTACAGAATATGACAGAAAAAGAACTGATTCAAAATCTTTCCGAAAGTATAAAAAGAACAACCAACATCAAAAAAGAGTTGTTCGCGGAAATGAGTGTTAAACGCGGATTACGCAACGACGACGGCTCGGGTGTGCTGGCAGGATTAACCCGTGTTGGTGATGTGGTGGGTTACGAGAAAAAACCGGAAGGCGGACTCAAGGCAATACCGGGAAAACTGCTTTACAGGGGACTCGACGTAGAAGAACTGGTACACGGCATTCAGGAAGAAAACAGACTTGGATTTGAAGAAACAGCATACCTGCTGCTTTCCGGCGGACTTCCAACCAGCGAAGAGCTCGAACTCTTCAGAAATGTAATAATGAAAACAATGCCGCTGGACCATCGTACAACGATGAGTATTCTTTCACTGAAAGGAAACAACATCATGAACATCCTGGCCAGAAGTGTACTCGAACTGTACATTTTTGATGAAAATCCGGATGATATTTCCAAAGATAATCTTATACGCCAATCAATCAATCTGATAGCAAAATTCCCAACTATTATTGCTTATGCCTATCAGGTACTCCGGCACAATAAAATGGGACGTTCGCTCCACATTCGCCACCCGCACGAAAACAAATCGGTAGCCGAAAATTTCATTTACATGATGAAAGGAAAAGACAATTATACCGACCTGGAAGTAAAAATTCTCGATTTAGCGCTCATTTTACATGCCGAACACGGTGGAGGTAACAACTCTACTTTCTCAGTGCGTGTAGTAAGTTCTACCGAAACAGATACCTATTCAGCTATTGCAGCCGGCATCGGTTCGCTGAAAGGCCCGCTTCACGGTGGAGCCAACATCGAAGTGAAGGGAATGCTGGACGATCTGAAAAAGAATGTCAACAACTGGGAAGATGTGGGTGAAGTTGATAATTATTTGTTACGCGTTCTTAAGAAAGAAGCTCATGACAAAACCGGACTTATTTACGGCATCGGTCATGCTGTATATACCATAAGCGATCCGCGCGCAGGACTGCTGAAAGAAATGGCACGCGACCTGGCCAGAGAAAAAGGACGCGAGAAGGAATTTGCATTGATGGAACTCGTTGAAGAACGTGCCATAAAAACATTCATGGATTTCAAAGGTGAAGGCGCCAAGCAAACCTGTATCAATGTAGACTTCTATTCCGGCTTTGTATACGATGCGATCGGGCTTCCGGAAGAAGTGTTCACCCCCCTCTTCGCAATGGCGCGTATCGTAGGTTGGACTGCACATCGTATTGAGGAACTGAACTTTACAAGCAAACGTATCATTCGTCCGGCATACAAGAATGTACGTGAAAGACAATCGTTCATTCCTATTGCAGAAAGATAGATTTTTATATCAGAATAATTTTATAAATTTGCCAATTGTTATGTTTCGTACATACACTTTTGGCAAATTTTGTAATAAAAAAACACCATAGAGTATTATGCAAAAAATTAAAGTTCAAAATCCCGTTGTAGAGCTTGACGGAGACGAGATGACCCGGATTATCTGGTCATTTATAAAAGAAAAACTGATACTCCCCTACCTTGATCTGGATATCAAATATTACGATTTGGGAATCGAAAACCGGGATGCAACGAATGACCAGGTGACCATTGATGCCGCAGAGGCTATTAAAAAATACAATGTAGGAATAAAATGCGCCACCATCACACCGGATGAAGCCCGGGTAGCAGAATTCGGACTGAAACAGATGTGGAAATCGCCTAACGGAACTATCCGGAACATTGTGGGAGGAACGGTTTTCCGCGAACCGATCATTTGTTCCAATATTCCACGCTATGTGCAGGGATGGACTCAGCCTATTATCATCGGTCGTCATGCATTCGGTGATCAGTATCGCGCTACCGACAAAGTCATCAAAGGTAAAGGAACACTGAAATTATCATTTACAAACGAAGACGGAGAAACTCAGGAATGGGAAGTGTACAATTTCAACGGGGATGGTGTGGCTATGGCTATGTACAACACGGATGAATCCATTTATGGCTTTGCCCGTTCGTCTTTTCAAATGGCTCTGACCAAGCACTTTCCGCTGTATATGTCCACCAAAAACACCATTCTGAAAGCTTACGACGGTCGTTTCAAGGATATTTTTCAGGAAGTTTACGAAACCGAATTCAGGGGAAAATTTCAGGAAGCAGGGCTTACTTATGAGCATCGCCTGATTGACGACATGGTGGCATCGGCCATGAAATGGAGTGGCGGATTTGTGTGGGCGTGCAAAAATTACGATGGAGATGTGCAATCGGATACCGTAGCGCAGGGATTTGGATCACTCGGACTGATGTCGTCGGTGCTTGTAACACCCGATGGAAAAACGGTGGAAGCTGAGGCAGCTCACGGCACCGTGACACGCCACTACCGCCAGCATCAGCAGGGAAAAGAAACAAGCACCAACCCCATTGCTTCCATTTTTGCCTGGACACAGGGTTTGATGCACCGGGGAAAAATTGACGGCAACAAACCGCTGATTGATTTCTGTGAAAAGCTTGAACAGGTGTGTGTGGAAACCGTTGAAGCCGGTGCAATGACCAAAGATCTGGCAATACTCGTTTACGGAGATCAGGTGAAGAGGGAGAATTACCTGAACACACAGGATTTTCTGGAAACACTGAAGAAAAATCTGGAAAAGAAATTAATCAGCTAATCTGATTTGAAAACAAAAAAATGGCTGTCAGAATTTGTCTGACAGCCATTTTTTTTATTTCATTCGAAGTTACAGTTAGTTTGAGGCTTCTTTTTGTGCGTCCTGAATCATTTTTTCACTTGCATACATATACACTTCTACCCGACGGTTTTGAGCACGTCCATCAGCAGTTTCGTTGGTAGCCACGGGCATTGAATAGTCTCTGCCTTCTACTACTTTCATTTGTGTACGTGTGGCACCCTGAGCTACCAGATAGTCGGCAACAGTAGTAGCACGTCCGAGTGATACTTTCTGATTGGCAGCTAACGTACCTACATTGTCGGTATGACCATAAACTGCAATATCCATGGTAGGATTTTCAACCAGCACTTTTGCAAATTTAGTGAGAGCAGCTTTAGCATCTGTTTTCAGAGCAGTTTTGTTGAAGTCGAACAGTATACCTGATTCAAAGGTTACTTTTACGGCTTTCAAACCGTTTACATCTTCAATGGTTTCTACCTTGGCATTTTCTACTGCAGCAGCTTCGGCAGCAGCTTTATCCATTTTTTTGCCAATAATAGCTCCGGCTGTAGCACCTACCACTCCGCCTATGGCAGCTCCGACAGCAGCACTTTTACCATCTTTACCAATTAATCCGCCTATACCTGCACCAACTGCGGCTCCGGCACCTGTACCGATTATTGCACCTTTTGCTGTATTGTTCAACGAATCACAACCTGTAAACACCAGACTTGCGCTTAACAAGAGTACGAGAAATAAATTCAGTTTTTTCATTTGTTAAAAATTTTACGTGTTAATAGTATTGTTTGAATTAATGATATCTTCAATAATAAATGTAACCCCGGAGGGGCTCGAACCCTCGACCCATTGATTAAGAGTCAATTGCTCTACCAGCTGAGCTACGGAGTCATGTTTACTTTGAAGAAAACACTGTAATTCAAAAAATAGTTCAAAGATAAACCGTAGATACCTGATTTGGATCGAATTACAATCAGTTAAACAAAAACCGTGCAAGAAATCACAAATTCTAAAAAAAATAATATCAGCAATCTTTGAAAATACCTTCAACGCCTTGTTGGAAAAACGAATGCAAAGGTATAAAAAAAAACGAAAGATGAAATAATTTTGTTAATTATTTATCCCTTTAAAATATTCTGCTACCTTCAGTGCAGAATTTTCGCCATCAATGGCAGATGAGGTAATTCCACCGGAATATCCCGAACCTTCGCCTGAGGGAAATAAACCTTTGATACGAATATGCTGCAACGACTCCGGATCGCGCGGAATGCGCAACGGCGACGATGAGCGGGATTCCACTCCCAGAATGACAGCATCGTTGGTCAGATATCCCCTCATTTTACGGTCAAACTTCACAAAAGCCTCTTTGAGCCTGCTGCTGATAATCTCCGGAAGCCAGAAATGAAGCGGTGAGGAAATAATTCCGGGTAAATAAGAACAATCGGGTAAATCGGCTGATAATCTTCCCTTTACAAAGTCGTTCAGACGCTGTGCGGGTGCTGCAAATCCTTTTCCGCCGTTGTTGCGGTAAGCCAGCGTTTCGACATACTGTTGAAATTTGAGTCCGGCAAGCACTCCGTATTGCTGAAACTCTGCAGGCACATCTTCAGGCTGGATTTCTACCACGATACCGGAATTGGCGTAAGGCGAATTGCGTTTAGAAGCCGACATTCCGTTTACCACAATGCTTTCCGGTGAAGTTCCCGCAGGTACAATATGCCCTCCGGGACACATACAGAAGGAGTAAACTCCTCTCCCATTCACCTGTTCCACCAGCGAGTATGCTGCCGATGGGAGGAATTTGTTCCGCTTTCTGGAGTGATACTGAATGCTGTCAATCAGTTCCTGGGAATGTTCTACGCGCACACCCATTGCGAAACCCTTGCTTTCAAGTTCAATGCCCTGCCTGTGAAGCATCCCGAACACGTCGTGTGCTGAATGTCCGGTGGCAAGTATCAGCGCATCGGCTTCGAATACGCTGCCATCTTCGGTTCGGCATCCCTTTATCCGATCATCTTCAATCAGTAATTCGGTGAGTTTTTTCCCAAAATGTACCTCTCCGCCATGACTGATAATGGTTTTACGCATATTTTCCACTATCAGCGGAAGATTATCCGAACCAATATGCGGATGAGCCTCGTAAAGAATGTTCTCATTTGCACCGTGAAAATAGAAAGTTTCAAGTATCTGCTGTACATTTCCCTTCTTTTTGGAGCGGGTATAGAGTTTGCCATCCGAGAATGTGCCTGCACCGCCTTCACCGAAGCAGTAATTGGACTCCGGATTAATTTCTTTGTTGCGGTTGAGTTGCGCAATGTCCTGCTTACGGGTTCGGGCATCTTTTCCACGGTCAATCAGTATTGGCTTCAATCCCAGTGTCAGCAATTTCATCGCGGCAAAAAGGCCTGCCGGACCGGCTCCAACCACTATTACCGGTGGCTTGTTGCCTGTAAATGTGTAACCGGCATGCACTTCGTATTTTTCAGGTGGTTTTTCATCCCAGAAAACTTCCACTCCGATATTTATTTTGGGTAATGCTGAGCGGGCGTCAATAGACTTCCTCAGGATTCGGATTAATGATATCCGGGTGATATTGAGTTCAGCTTTTTCAGCTACTTTTTTTCGAAATAATTCTTCTGAAGCAGCCTCTTCGGGTGTCAGAATCAGTTGAAATTCCTGATGCATTTTTTAAAGTGTATGTTTGTATATGTTTTCACAAAGATAATGCAATTGAGATAAAAATTTCTTTTTAGTCATAAAAAAAACCGCTTCACAGATTGTGAGGCGGTTTTTATGAGAGAGTACATGGATTCTAAATCGTTAGTTTGAACTTTCGTGACTGAAATAAAGTCCACCGTTAACCTGAGGTACACTGTTGTACGAACCTTTAGGTCCGATAACAGTAAGTTTATCACCAACTTTTATGCCTTTTGAGGTAATTAAACCCTGCCTGGCAGTACCTGTAGCACCATACCCCGGGTAACAACCATATACGTACAATGTGTTTGTTCCATCAGAGATATCAAGATTTCCATAGTTTCCGGTTGCAATATTTGTTATATTGCCACTTACCATATAGTATTTATTTGGATCGTCTGCCTTGGTTAAAAATTCTGCAATGGTAACAGAAGTTACAGGTATTACACTTTCCAATACGGCACCACCTACTTGCGCAACACCATTATATGCTGCTCGTTTTCCAACAATAGTGATAATATCGCTCACTTTTAATCCTTTTGTGGCAAAATCCTGAATTTTATAAACATAGGTTTCACCGGAGAAGTCTCGTATGTATAAACGACCATCTGTGTTATTGTCAATTTTAGTAATAATTCCCGATAAACGATATTGCGTGTCACCCACTGCAGCAGCAAGAAATTCAGCAATAGTAGCTTTTACGATGGCCCCTTTTTGTGAAAGCGAAGTTTCAGTTGTATAATCTTTTTTACCATCTGTGGTTTTGAAAATAAGCTTTGTATTACGGTCACCACCGGTATTGGCAGCTGCTTTGAATTTCACTACAGTTTTCGTTCCTGCTGATTTGATTGACGAAATAGCTAACCAGGATTGTGCATCTGTGGGAATATCTACCGATACGCCTTGTCCTTTACAGGTAAGGTAGGCTGTAAATTCACCACCTTCAATCGGGAGAGATGCATTTTTTACAGAGTCAACTTTCACAAGAGATTTGTTAATTTTGATTACCATTACATTCACCAATTGAGCAGTTCCCTGATAAGTTGATTTTGGTCCTTCTACGGTAACTTCATCTCCCACTTCAAGGTTAAGACTTTTGAAATTTCTTGTTGCACCTTTTGCATCGAGTGTACCGTATATGTATAGAGAACCTGTATTGTCTTTTAAATACCAGTTACCATAGTCTGTATTTACAATAGAAGTACAAACTCCCGTTACCTGGAAAGTTTTTCCGTCAGGGCCTGCATTCACTTCAGAAACCTTGGCCGGAGATATTTTTGACAAACCCTGTATGATGTTTACACGCTGAGTTTTGCCGCCACTTTTAATTAAAACCTCTGCATTGCGCCCATCTATGGCAGCCGGAGCTGTAAATGTAAGCGTTGCTTCACCTGCGTTGCCCGAAGCTGATGAGATAGTCAACCATTCAACTTTATTTTTATCAGTAGTAACTTTCTCAGCTGTCCAGCTATCTTTGGCAGTTACAGTGATACTGGTTGAACCTCCTGCAACCGGAATTGACACGTAGGAAGATGAAACCTGAATTTCATCCAGCAACGTGATAGATTGTTCTTCGTTACAGCTCGTCATAAGTGCAAGTGCTGCGAAGAATATCGGAAAAATATACTTTATTTTCATATTTTCTGTGTTTTAAATTAGTTGAACATATACTTGATACCAATGGATGCATACCAGCACTGACCCAACGAGTAGCTTGGTGTGAATGTTTCGGTGTTACCGTTGATTGATGAGGGAGTAGAGTATGTTGCATATCCATCTGCATCAACGCCTTCGTATTTGAGGATACGAGCTTCTGAACCAATTGCAGGATTCAGGAATTTAGATACACCCCAGCTGCTGTTGAACAAATTCATTACGTTTTTGACATCCAGGCTAAGTTGAAGTTTATGTTTTACGGCATCTGTTTTCAGTGCAAAATCGTGTTTGTAGCTGAAGTCAAGACGATGTACCCATGGAGAATAAACGCTGTATGCTTCTGCATATTTGCCTTGTTGGTTCTTCAAATAATCATTGGCATGAACATAGTCCATAAAACGGGTTTTGTCGCCTTCAGAAACAAAACGGAATTCATTGTTTGCTACTTGATCATCAGTTGGGACGTAGATTGCATCGTAGTTGTAGCCGTCTGCATTGATGTCGTTGGCAGTCATGTAAGAGTAGTTAGCACCACCGCGCCATCCTTCATAGATAAAGCTGTAATGATTACCGCTTTTATCATGAGCTGTAATTGAAGCCACCAGACGATCGGGTGTGTTGTACTGAGAATTGTGCAACCTGATGTGGTTAGGACCTTCTACTGTAGGAACGTAAGTAAATGCAGATTCAGCATTTGATCCCGGCATTCCGGTTACATCTTTAGCTACTGTATGTGTATAGGCAGCCATCAAACTGATTGCTTGTGTAGGTTGAGCATTCAATGTGATATTACCTGACCAGCCATAACCGCGGCTTGTGTTTTCCAACACGAATGCTTTTGTGCCAATACGATAACCTGCGGGATAAATCGGACGGTTGTCAACACCGTTGAAGCGTGCAAAACCACCTACTGACGGAGTGCTCCAGTCAGTCATAGAAACACCGTTGATCGTTTTGTTGAAAATTCCTTCAACAGTCACCGAGAATGGGAAGGAAGTTTTGAATGCATAGTCAACAGCAAGCGATGTTTTCCATACCTGCGGCATTTTGAAATTTGGATCTACAGCAGCAATGGCTGAAGGAACCGTTCCGTCTTCGGGTGAAATGGTTGACGGATAACCCAGTGATACTAATTTGTCATACAATGCAGAGATCGTTGGTTTGCCGTTTGCATCTTTTACCAAACCACCTGCAAATTCATTCATTGAGAAACCTTTCTTTGTAGCTTCAGAAGCATTAATTTGTGCCTGATATTGCACCATACCGCCGTTGGTAGGCATGTTGGTGAAGAATACAAGCGGTAGATTTCCCGAGAAAAGACCGGTACCTCCGCGCACCTTCAGGCTTTTGTCACCCAATGCATCCCAAACAAAACCTACACGAGGCTGAATGATAATATTTGTTGCAGGCCATTTTCCTGTATCGATATTACGTCCGGAATAATCAAGAGCGAGGATAGCATTATTAGTTATCAGGTCATTGTTATTAAAGAAAAGTCCATCAATACGTAGTCCGTATGAAAGTTTTAAATTATTGCTCACACTCCAGTCATCCTGGCCGTAAATTCCAAGTTTGTTTGTTCTTACGCGGGCAGCAGGATTGGCTTCTCCGTCGTAACCATAAGTTAAGTTCACTATTTCAGGAGTTGCCTCGTTTAAGAAATCATCAAGACTTTTGTAGCGGTAGTAACCTGTACCGTTACGCATGTAGGCATTGTCAGCCATTTTATATTCGTAGGCAATTCCTCCTACGATTTTGTGGTTACCCATATAGTAAGTCAACTCATCTTTGATGTTCCAAACATTGTTATGAACACCGTTATTCCAGGTGAAAAGTTCATAACCTAATGACATATAGGCCTGTCCGTCTTTCAAAATGTCGATAAATGGAAATTCAACTGAGGGCGAACCGCGTAAATCGTCCAGTTTTGAGAATGTAGCCAGGAACTGGTTCGACAATTTGTCGGAAAGGCGGCTGTTTAAGTCTAAAGAGTATGAATTAACAAGGTTGTCGATCGAATACATCGAGTTTGCAAACGCCATGGAGGCTTTAGACATTCTGGCCTCAGTCATACGTGTTCCGCCGTCCATTGAAGTTGCATTAGGAGACACCCATGAAAGGTTTTTTGTGTAGTTATAACGTAATGCCAGACGGTGTTTGTTTGAAATGTTCCAGTCCAAACGGGCAAGAAGTTTGTAGTTGCTTTCGTCAGCCGGGAAATTGGTGTAAGATCCGGTTTCGTATCCATATTTGTCTTTTACAAAATCAGAAACCCTCTGAAGATCGTTTTCTGTTGTGCGCGAAATGTAATTATCCGGATCGGCCACTCCATTTGTGGAAGCTCTCCAACGATTTACTACTGTTGGCGTTTTGGCCATTTCACCGTTCACGAAGAAGAACAGTTTGTTTTTAACAATAGGGCCTCCCAACGTGAAACCATAAGATGTGTTACGATCTTTATCACGGGCTCCGGCAATTTGTTTGCCATAAACGGCATCACCACGCAAGTTCTCATTTCTGTGAAATACGAATGCACTACCTTTGAAAGTGTTGGTACCGGATTTGGTAATAGCATTCACACCGCCACCGATAAAGTTAGTCTGGCGAACATCGTAAGGAGCGATTACAACCTGCAATTCTTCGATTGCTTCAATTGAAATTGGATTTCCTCCACCCGGAAGCCTGTCGCTCAAACCGAAGTTGTTGTTAAAATTAGCTCCATCCACTGTAAAGTTAGCCGTACGACCATCTGTACCACCAAAGCTCATTCCGTTTCCTCCATAAGGAGAAAGGCGGGTAACATCCATAATACTGCGGTTAACTGTAGGCAGCGTAGTGATCTGATTGTTAGTAATATTCGTTACCGCACCGGTTCTTTCGGTAGTGAATTTTGTACGGGCAGCAGTAACTAAAATTTCATCCAATGTAGATATTTCTTCAGAGAGAACCACATTCAGGGGATAGTTTTCACCCAAGCTCAACGTAATGTTGTTCGTTGTGCTTTTGCCATATCCAACGTAAGTAATTTCTACGGTATAAGGTCCACCTACACGCATACCGTTAAGATTAAACCTACCCTCCGTATTGGTTACTGTTCTGTAGGTTGTTCCCGAAGGGGTGTGTGTAGCATTCACAGCTGCTCCGATTACAGCTCCTCCGGCATCGGTTACCACTCCACTCATACTCGAGGTGGTAACCTGAGCATTCAGAGCAGCAAAACCAATCAAGAGAACTGATAAGATAAATAATTTTGTTTTCTTTAGCATAATAAAAAATTTTACGTTTAATTTTTATTTTTATTAAATATGAGGCAAAATTAAGTCAAAAAAACCTTAATAACCTAATGATTAGATTAAATTTTTATGACAAGTTATCAACAGATAAAAAATGAAGATCTTAATGTTCTGATAATCAAAACGGAAAGTTATCAACAATTTCAGTATATTTTTTTTATAAAAATATAAGAAATTATTTCTGATAAATTTTTGTAACAAGTTTGTAACATTAGCTGCAATTTTCAGTTTAATATGTAAAAATCAATCTGACATGAAATCGTACATACAATCGGTGATAGTTGATAAAAATCAGACCGCATATTCACTCGGTTCGGGAAGTCTGGATGTTTTTGCTACGCCTGCTCTGGTAGCATTTATGGAAAATACAGCTGTGAAGGCATTAGATGATTTGGGCGAAGGAATGACAACCGTTGGCACAGTAATAAACGTAAGGCATCTGAAAGCGAGTAAAATAGGCGAAAAAATGACCTGCACAGCCACATTAATTCATCAGGAAGGAAGACGATACGAGTTTGAAATCACCGTTACTGATTCATCTGGCGAACTTACAGCAATCGCCACCCATGAGCGGGCAGCGGTAGATGTTGAGCGGTTTTTACGGAAATTGAATGCAGGAAAAGACGAATAACTGAAGAACGATAACGGTCGGAATAAAAATGATTGAGTTCTGAGTTCTGAATTTCAAGTTTCAAGTATTTCTGTGTCTGTCTTCTGACTTGCCAGAAACCCAGACATATCGGCCTGCCTGCTGCAGGCAGGGATAAACCAGGCAAGTTTCTGACTTCAAAACGTAAATCCGAGCTTAGTCAATCCTTTTTGAATATCATCACGCTGCATAAACTGATTCCAGAGCAGTCCGCTGCGGTAATTTTCAATCATCACCACAATGGGACCCTGATCAATAGCCAGATAAGAATTTGCAAACCACTGGCTGCTCAAATTGAATGCGTCGCGAAAACCGTATTCACCCCAAAGTTTGTCACCGAGTACGTAGTAGTAAAAGCGCATGGCTCTTATGCTTTCTTCTGGAGTGTACGGAAACGAAGCGAGGGCTGCAGTCGGAGCTATGGTACCTCTGTCGTTGGTGGGCGATGAAGCGGTGTATCCGTTCGGGATATCGCTTGCCGTAAGTCCCCAGCATGAGCTGCTGTAACCAAAATAACCAAAAGGATTGCTTACACAGTATGCATAATTTATTTTGGCATGAGCGGTGTTTTGCTGCCAGTAGTTGGCATATTCATCGGCCAGTTTTCGCGGATCAAGCCCCAAAAAGGAATAGTGGGCAAAAAATAGCGGTCCTCCCCTGTTTTCGCCCAGCGGAAGAGTGATGTCGTAGAATTTATTTCCGTTTTTCATCGCTCCGTTTCGTGCCCAGCCTTCGGTATAAACGTTTTTTGTAATCGAAAATGTGGGAGATGAAGCCGCCAGCACGTAAGTTATCAATCCTTCATTCCATCCGGTGATGGGCATATTCATGTCCCAGCCGTAATTTGGCGACCAGTGCCAGTAAAGCCTGGGCTCGTTGTTTTTCTGAAACCAGGTCCATTCCACACCTTCCCATAGTTGCTGTATTTTGGCACACATTAGCTTTTCGACACTGTTGCCGGAAGCAAAATAGGATTGTACGGTGAGCAATCCGGCTATCAGAAACGATGTTTCTATCAGATCGGCTCCATTATCTTTGGTACTGAAAGCAATGGTTTTTCCGCTGGTGCCGTTGAGCCAGTGTGGGAATGCACCATGAAACCGTTCGGCTTTTTCGGAGAGAAAATTCACGGTCGTATTCAATCGCTGAAATCCCTGTTCGCGTGTAATGAATCCCCGTTCAATCCCCACAAGCAGCGCCATAAGACCAAAACCGGAACCGCCCGTAGTGACTGTTTCGCCGGAACCTGTACGTTCACGTGCCAGCCCTGAAACCGGATGAGCATATTCCCGGAAGTATTCAAAAGTTTTCTGCTGAACTAGTGTAAGTAAATTATCGTCACTGATAGCCGGAAATTTTGGGGTGATATCCAGTTGCGTGATGAAATGAACCTTACTGTTGTCTATTACATTGACACCTAAATGTTCGCCAGAATTTATAAAAACGGTATATTTAGTGTAATAATTAAGCTTATTTTTAATTTTAAGTTTTAATTCTTTTGGATTTTCCGAAGTCAAAATTTCTATTTCAATTCCCACGTCGTTGCTGACATAGATTTTATCCGGGTTGATTTTCGAATTGTCAATTTCTGTAGAAAAAACAGCACGGATTATAACCGAATCAACCGGCACATTCATGGCAGTACCATCCGACGCCAGGTTTTTTCCATTCACCGATAATGATTCGATATAGGCATTGGATAGCGTTACCGGTGGTTCTTTACACGCATAGAGCAAAGAAAAAACCGATAGTACGGAGATAAAATAAACGAATTTTGTTTTCATTGGATAATAAATGATAAACTGTGGGAAAAATCCCACAGTTTATTTTACAGACTGATAATTTACTTACTCAAATGATTTATCTGCCTGCTTTTTCGAGTTCATAAAGAGCGCCGATATCAGCTAAAATCAGTTCACGTTTCCATACACGTACTTCGTCCATGTCGCCTTTCAGTCCGGTATTCCATGCATCGGTAGTAGTACCGTTGGCAAATGTTTCAAACGCTCCGAGAATAGGATGACAAGGAGTAGTAACAACAAAGTTTTTAGTACCTGTTGCGTCTCTGTTTTCCCAAACCGGATTTGAAATTTTTGTACCGTTTACATACACTTTCAGAAGTTTTGTTGTGTTATTCCAGGTAAGAACCACGTGTGCCCATTTTCCTCCGATTTTGTTGGGATAAGGTACATGACCGGCTGTAATATCAGCTGCGTTTGCTTTTACCGTGTTTCTTGAATCCTGCCATCCCAAATCGGTACTTGAAACGATAAGACCTTTCACGGTTAAGCTGTCGCTGGTTGCAGGCATCCAGCCTGTTTCTGACATGAAGTTGATACTTCCTGCCCACTCGTTAGGACGTGACAAGGAGAAAATCACAGAAGAATTTGCTCCGTTATTCGTCAGTTTCACCCATGAACTTACAGTAAAAGCACTGTTAAGGTTTGTACCTAAGTTGGCTATGGTATTATATGCCAGGTATCCCACATTGAAACTTGCAGCTTTACCTTTAATACCATCTACCCAGGTTACATTGCTTGATTTGGCAGGTGCCGAACTTGATAATGATTCTTTACCATCACCATTTAACGGCCAGTAGGCTACCAAATCTGCTTTACCTACTTCGTCGGCATTGTTGTAACCACCAATGGGTGGTAGTGGCTGTTCTTCTTTTTTACAACCTGAAAAAACGATAGCAAAAGTTAAAATTGCCAGTGCACCAAAAATTTTTAATGTTTTCATTTTTCTTTGTTTTTTTTAAATCGGGTTAATTAATTTTTTTGTTAAATCATTGATTTATAAATAATTTCCCTAATTATAATTAGGATTCTGAGTAAGTATTCCTTTGCTTAATGTGATTTGTTCTTCAGGGATTGGAAACAGTTCATGTTTTCCCTGAATAAATACTTTGCCTACTGCCGACATGGAAGCAGAGGCTTTACCGGTTCTGACTATATCGAACCATCGATCGTGTTCCATGGCCATTTCCAACCGGCGTTCTTTGTAAATCTGGTCTAAGGTCACGGAGGTTAGTGGAATCAATCCGGCACGATTTCTGATTTTATTTACGATAGATAAGGCTGTATCCAACTGATTAATATGGTGTGCGGCTTCGGCTCTTACCAACAATATATCGCTGTATTTCAATAATCGAACATTTTTGGCTGTTTCACCTTTGTTATCGTCCCACGATTCCTGTGAGCGGCTTTGATATGCTTTGTAATTATACCTTGGATTTGCCCAGCCTGTAGTCGGAGTCTGAAAGCCATCCCAAAGTACCTGTCCGGTAAACATAATGGTACCGTCTTTCCGTTTATCTCCGGGTTCATAGGCATTTGCCAGATTTGCAGTTGGTGTATTGAATCCCCAGCCATGGTCAGGAGTTCCGCGTCCGCTCTGTACGTCGGTATATCCGTTTACTCCTTTGCCCAATGTAGCCTGTATCTCAAAAAGTGATTCTTTGCCATTCTCGCCTACTTCACGCCACACACTGGCGTAATCGGGCAATAAATCATACATCTTGCTTGTTACTACATTTCCTGCCATTGCATAAGCATCGCTCCATTTTTCCTGATACAGGTATACTTTAGCCAAAAGTCCCTGAGCAGCACCTTTGGTAGCTCTACCTATATTTTCTCCGTTATATTTCAATGGCAACGATGCGGCAGCATCTATCAGGTCTTTTTCAATTTGAGCATAGGTTTCGGCTTTTGTTTTACGTGAATAAACTACCTGATTGACAGTGGCTTCCTGTTTGAAATCCAGTTTTTCGACCACCACCGGTACACCGCCAAAACATCTGACCAAATCAAAGTAGAACATCGCCCGAAGAAATTTTAATTCGCCAATATAGCGATTTTTAATACTTTCTTCCAGACTTACCTGTCCCAAGTAAAAAATACCTTCGTTACAGCGGTAAATTCCTTCGTATCGCCTTTTCCAAACATCGTTGAATGAACGCAGTGATTTATCAAAAGCCAGATTATCAAGTTTGTCTTTATCTGTTCCGGCATCACCATCCGACGAACCTTTATCGGCATCATCCGAAGTGATACTCGTTACTCCAATCCAGGGGAAGCCATACATTTCGAAACTCAACATCTGATTATAAGCAGAATTGACAACTTCTACAGCATACAATGGTTCTGCCAGAAAATCGTCTTTCGACATTTTATCCTGAGGAAGCACATTTAAATCCTTTTCGCAGCCGACTAATAACAGGGTCAGGCAAAAAGTAATAATGGAAAATATCTTAAAGTGTTTCATAATTTCTTGTGTTAATTACTTGTTTTTAATGTTCAATCCACTTTTTTACAATGATAAATTCAGTCCAACGGTGAGTGATCTGTTTGTGGGATAAGCATCGAGCTCAATACCAGCCGAACCGAGCGGAGTACCTGAACCAATCAACTCTGGTGTAAATCCGGTATATTTGGTGAAAATAAACGGATTAACAGCCGTAAGATATATTCTCAGGCTTTGTAATTCTTTTACTATTTTCGGGAGTGTGTATCCTATCGTTACGTTGTTTATTCTCAGATAATCTCCTTTTTCAATAAAATAGGTAGATGCCATTGGAGTATCGGAATATGGTCTTGGATTGGCAGCGTCCTGTTTCGGATTGGATGGAATCCAGAAATCGTTGAACTCATTCATTTCCACATTTTCTCCACCCCATCGTTGTGCTTTTTTACCATTGTAGACTTTATTTCCCATTACACCGTACCAATCGGTTGAGAAATCAAAATTCTTGTAATCAAAGCCCAGATTAAACCCGTAAGTCAGTTTCGGAATATACGAGCCTGCATTTATTCTTTCGGAAGAGTAAGCAAATACACCATCTTCGGTATAGCCTGTATGTTCGTATACATAGAATGAGCCAATCGGGTCGCCAATATGTATTTCTTTTGTGTAATGCCCGTTGCCTAAATCTCCACCGGTTAGTTTGTCAAAATATGAACTGTATATTTCTTTTATTGCATTACTATTTACAGCAAAATTCACACCAGCTCTGTAATTAAATTCATCACCCAGTTTGTCATTCCAGGAGAATGTGGCCTCAATCCCTTTGTTCTCAACCGTTCCGGCATTCAGATACACATCACCGGGCGAAAGTACGGTGGGAAGTTTTACAGGTAAAATCACATTATCGGTCAATTTACGATAAAATTCCAGTGTACCGAATAATCGTTGTTTCAGCATTCTGAATTCAATACCGCCTCCGAATTCCTTCGTTGTTTCCCAGGTTAAATCGGGATCGACTGCATACGGTACAAACGAACCCGGATAAATAATTTCGGGCGAGCCGAAAGGATAAGTGGCTCCGTTTTGGAAAAGTATCTGATTGACCGATGGAGCTGCGTTTCCGTTACCTATTTCACCATATCCGGCTTTAATTTTCAAATAATCAACCACTGATGCATACTTTTCAAAGAAATCTTCGCTGCTCACTACCCATCCCGCCGAAACTGCCGGGAAAAATCCCCATTTTTTTGACGATTGAAAATCACTGATACCATCCCGGCGAAGCGAGGCGGTCAATAAATATTTTCGGTCATAATCATAGTCAACACGTGCAAAATAACCCAGATTGACAAGCGGAGTCTGGCTTCTGTTTGAAACTACGTTATCGGGTGAAGTTGTGATGTTACTTTTGGCAAGATCCAACGACCAGTAATTGGGCTGATAAGGTACGTTATTACGCCTTCCTGACAGATATTGTCCGGTTCTGGTAGTAGAACGTGTGATACCTAAAACGCCGGTAAAGCCGTGTTTATCAAAGTCTTTGGAATAGGTAAGAAAATTATCCCAGTTCCACACGAAAAAATGACTTCTGCTTTGACTTAACGTACTGTAGAATTTATTGTTTTTGTAAAAATCATCTTCAGTTGCGGTGGGATTCTGGCTGAACCAATTTTCTTTGTTCGGCGTATAAGAATATCCCATTCCATAATCAAAGGTAGCCCCGAAATTAGAATTAAATTTCAGGTCTTTGTAAATTTCAATTTCGGCTCCCAAAGTACCAAATAAAGTGACATTTCTGTTTTTGTCTTCGTTGTATCCAAGCATGGCAACGGGGTTTGGTACGTTGTTAAATTTATCTCCAATCATGCCTATTTCGCCGGTGGAAGTGTCCAGAAATGGCATTCCCCATTTTCCATTGTCGTATTTTACGGGCATAATCGGCGATTGCTTGTAAGCTGCCGTAAATGCACTTGATGGTTGCGGAACGTTATTTACTACCGAAATATTGATGGATTGCGATAGTTTCAGCCGATTGAAAAGTTTGTATTCATTTTTGCTCAGGATGTTCGTTCTGTCATAATCAGTACCTTTCAGAATCCCTTTTTCGTCGTAGCGCGAAATGCCGAAATAGTAATTCACGTTTTCTTCGCCCCCTGAAAGTGAGACAGAATGATTATTTGTCGTTCCGATTTGAGTTATTTCCTTGAGCCAATTCGTTTCGTAAGGTTGAGTAGTTGCAAAACGGGATCTCCCGGCAGCAAAATTCTGATAATAGGCAAAATGATATGCATCGGCCATATCTACCGTTTTCATCATTGTTTTGAAGCCAACGTACCCGTCATAATTCACTTTGATACTTCCTTTTTTCCCTTTTTTAGTTGTCACCAAAATTACACCGCTTGCAGCTTTATTGCCATAAATTGCCAGCGAAGAAGCATCCTTGAGTACATCAATAGTTTCGATATCATTAGCACTCAGTCCGTTAAGACTGCTTGCTTCAGTTCCGTCAATTACATACAGGGGAGTTCCACCGCCCAGCACAGTATTAATACCACGTATCATTACAGTTGGTGCCCGTCCGGGTTCGTCAGTGGCAATAATGTTTACACCTGCTGCTTTCCCCTGAATGGATTGAATGGCTGATTGGGCCGGAGTTTTCGTGATATCATCCGATTTAATCTGAACAACAGACCCGGTAATGGCTCCGGCTTTTTTAGTACCGTAACCTACTACCACTACTTCATCCAGTATCTTGTCGTTGGTTTCCAGCACAATGACAAGCGGTGCGTTGGAGCTAACCGTTACTTCCTTACTTTGAAAACCAACATAGCTGATTTCAAGTATGGAGTTGAGCGGTACGGAAATGGTGAAATTTCCGTCAAAATTAGTAATAGTACCATTATTTGTTCCCTTTTGGAGCACTTTGGCTCCAATAAGTGTTTCACCGGTAACTTTATCCGAAATTACTCCTGTAATGGTAACATTTTGAGCTATTAACGGAAAAACCGATAAAAGCATCAACAAAAAGAATGTTGAAAATTTGCTATTCATCTGTATTACTTTTTATGTGAAGTTAATTGAAAATCAAATCCTAATTTCGTTAGTCCGTTTTGAATTTCCGGATTTCCCATAAATAAATCCCAAATCAGTGAGCTCCGATGGTTTTCAATCATCACGGCTATGGGCCCCTGGTCAATGGCAAGGTAGCTTTTCACCACCTGCTGGCCTTCGGTCATACCCGGATTGTATGCATCGTAGAATCCGTATTTTCCAAAAACCTGTTTTCCTTTTTCAAAGTAAAGGTATTTAAGTACCTCCATGCTTTCTTTCGGTGTGTAAACTATGGATGAAATGGCTGCAGTAGGCGGCACTGTGCCGTTGTCGTCGTTCGTACCCGGATGATGCGACGAATATCCCACCAGGGGATCGTCTGAGGATGTAAATCCCCACAGTTTGGCACCGTAACCGGGATGCTTTTTCGGATTACTGATGGCATAAGCCCGGTGAATGAGCGCATGAGCTTTGTTTCTTTCGAAATAGTTCGTGTGGCTGTCCGTCAGGCCATTTGGATTAAGTCCCAGAAAGCTGTAATGGGTGAAAAACAGCGGCCCGCCATAATCCATTCCCAGATCGAGTTTTATTCCGAAATAGGACTTGCCGTTGTAATAATAGGGCGAATTCTTGAAACAGGCTTCGTACACATTTCTCCCGATGGGGAATGTAGGTGATGAAGCTGCCAGCACGTAAGTTATCAGTGTTTCGTCGAAACCCTTGATACGGTGGTTCATTTTCCAGCCGTAATTTTTGGACCAGTGCCAGTAAAGCGAGTCAGTGCCCTGTGTGTACCAGTTCCATTCCACAGTTTCCCAGAGATGAGTTATTTTTCCGGACAAATCCCGTTCCGCCTCATTACCTTTTTTTAGGTATTCGCGGGCAGTGAGCAGTCCCTGCATAAGCAGTGCCGTTTCCACCAGATCGCCTCCGTCGTCGTACTTACTGAAGCTGAACGCTTTACGTGTATCGGCATCGTACCAGTGTGCCCAGGCGCCGTGAAACCGCTCCACGCTGCCCAGAAAGTTTACAATTTTTCCGATGATGTCCAGTCCTTTTTCTTTGGGAAAATAATTGCGTTCAATTCCTGCTACCAGCGCCATCAGCCCGAAACCGGTTCCACCGGTCGTTACGATATCGCCATTTATATCATTACTCCTTTCGCGTGCCATTCCGGTGTAAGGTTCGGCAAAATCATAGAAATACCGGGTCGTATAGCGTTGCGTCATATCAAGCAGATCGTCGTCAGTGTATGCCTTTCGGGTTATGGTTGTTTCAAATTTCGCAGCATCATTTGAAGCTATATTCATCCCTTTCGGAACAATCCGATATCGAATCCGGGCATTCTGTGGAATGTTTTTTCCGTAGAAATCAAGGTAATATCCTTTTGTGGTTTCTCCCTGTTTTACAAATGCTTTCGAATTTCCTGTCATCCGATACACCTCATAGGTAAATCCCTGATGATTTTTCCAGGTAATTTCGGTATGTCCCGGAAAGTTTTGTGCTTTAAGATCATTAGGAACAATGAATTTTCCCTGTGCCTGCAGGGTCAGACTCAGCAATACAAAAATACCAATATTAGTGATTTTTTTCATTGATTATTTTTCCCAGTTTATGGTTATCGATTTCACATCCTGCGAGTTACCTCCAATCATGATTTGAAAATCGCCACTTTCCCAGTCGAATTTCAATTCATTGTTGTAGTATTTCAGGTCTTCGGGAGTTATCTCAAAACTGACTGTTTTGCTTTCGCCGGCTTTGAGCATCACTTTTTGAAAACCTTTCAGTTCTTTGAGCGGACGGGTGTTTGTTCCCACTACGTCACGTATATATAATTGTACTACTTCTGCTCCATCGTATTTTCCTGTGTTGGTGAGGGTTACGCTGGCTGTCAGTTTTCCGTTTCCCTGCAGATTTTTAGCTGACACGTTAATATCGCTATAAGTAAATGTAGTGTAGCTCAGTCCGAATCCAAAGGGGAATAATGGTAAATTGGGTGAATCGAGGTATGCTGTGCGGAATTTTTCCCACACATTTTCATCGGTAAGCGGTCTGCCGGTATTTTTATGATTGTAGTAAAGGGGTATCTGTCCTACATTTCGGGGGAATGTAACCGGAAGTTTAGCCGAAGGATTCACTTTTCCGAACAGCACATCGGAAATGGCATAACCGGCTTCACTTCCGGGAAACCATACATTTAGTAATGCATCAGCTTTTTCTATTTCATCATTTATTACCATGGGCCGGCCATTAAAGAGCACCAGCACAATCGGTTTTCCCGTTTTTTTCAATGCTGCGAGCAGGTCTTTTTGCGACTGCCGGAGTTCCAGATTTACCATCGATGCGGCTTCGCCCGACGATTCGGAAGCTTCGCCCAATGCAGCTATAATAACATCTGCACGGTTTGCTGCTTCAACAGCTTCTTTGAGAATTTCTTCTTTCGGACGCTCGTCGCGGTAGGCTTTTTTGCCAAACATGGTTATTTTGCCTTCAAATTCGGGATCGTAATCAAAATTAGCCCCTTTGGCATATAAAAACTCAACCTGCTTGCCGTAGGTTTCTTTTAAACCTTTAAGAAGAGAAACAGCATTGCTGTGTTTGGAAGCCACGCTCCACGTTCCGGGCATATTTTCCGGATTATCGGCAAGCGGACCGATAACGGCTATTTTTCCTTTTGCCTGAAGTGGCAGAAGTTGATTGTTGTTTTTAAGCAGTACCATCGACTGAGCAGCTGTGCTACGGGCAATGGCTCTGTTATCAGTTGAATATACTTCCTTTTTAGCCCTTTCCGAATCGCAATATTTATATGGATCGGCGAAAAGTCCAAGTCTGTATTTGGCTTCCAGAATTCTTCTGGCAGCCTGGTCAATTTCTGAATAAGTGACTTTACCTTCTTGCAGTGATTTTTTAAGTGTCGACAGAAATCCTTCGCTCACCATATCCATATCCACTCCCGCACGCAAAGCCAGTGCAGATGAGGCCTGCATATCACCCACGCCGTGTTCTATCATTTCTTTGATGCCTGTATAGTCGGTCACATTCAGTCCTTTGAATCCCCATTCTTTACGCAGAACCTGGTTTTGAAGCCAGTAGTTTCCGGTTGCAGGTATTCCTTCCACTTCATTGAAAGAGGCCATAATGCTTCCAACACCTGCATCTACAGCGGCTTTATAAGGTGGAAAATACACATTATACATCGTTACCCGGCTCATATCCACCGTGTTGTAGTCGCGACCGGCCTCCGGAGCTCCGTAGAGTGCAAAGTGTTTTACACATGCGAGCATCGTATTAGTGGCCGACAAATCATTACCCTGATAACCTGTAACCATAGCGCGGGCAATCCTGCTGCCCAGATACGGATCTTCACCCGAACCTTCGGAAATGCGTCCCCAACGCGGAACGCGTGAAATATCCACCATGGGCGAAAATGTCCAGTTGATACCGTCGGCAGTAGCTTCCTGAGCAGCTACACGTGCCGATTGCTCAATTAAATCCATATCCCAGCTCGAAGCCAGACCAAGCGGAATAGGAAATGTGGATTCGTAACCGTGAATGACATCCATGCCGAAAAGCATCGGAATTTTCATGCGGCTTTCTTCTATCGCAACCCGTTGCACTTCGCGAATTTTTTCTACACCTTTAATATTAAATAATCCTCCAACTTTTCCTTCTTTTATTGACTGTCCGATATTTGAACTTTTTGCCTGTCCGGTAGTGAAATCGCCTGCCGAAGGGAGATTCAGCTGACCAATTTTCTCATCAAGTGTCATTTTAGACATCAGATCATCAATGAATTGATCCATCACCGGATCTGATTTGAAATGAATGGACTTGGTTGAAACTGGTTTTGCCGGAACAAGCGGAATGGCAGCAATAGTCTGTTTTTTCTTAGATTTCTTTTGTGCAGACACCTCCTGGTAAGGTATAAAACAAAAAGTAATGATAATAATCAGCAATAAGAATTTTGATGGATTTTTCATGGTTTCTTTGATTTTTATGTTACAAATTTGAAGATAATGAATTTACATACCAAATTTATGAACCCTATAAGAATACTACAAGCAAAAAATGCTTAAAATAGGGGTTCCTATTTTTCTCCTACAATACAATAACGGTTAAATCTATAACTTTGATATTCAGTAAATTGTATAGCACCTTGTTTTAAAAAATCACATACAATGTCAACTTTTTGTATCACTCATGATATGAGGTGTGGCAGAAGTAATAAAACTACTTTTATTTCAGATAAAACAGCAGATTGCTTTGATAAATGCCTGTTCAATGTATTGATTTTCAACAGATAGGATTTATTTATCAATATTTTATAAATCAGTGCCTGTGTTTTGTATTCAATCTATTTGGAGTACAAACCGATAGTTTATTTTGGAATTTACCTGAATTCGATTAAAAACTCACTGATGTTTTTTTCGGAGGGAATGTTGATTTTCTTTCTGATACGATAGCGGGCAACCTCCACTCCCTTGGCAGAAATGTTCATCAGATGTGCAACGTCTTTGGTGGATAGATTCAAACGAAAGTAAGCACAGAAACGTAAATCGTTGGGTGTCAGTTCAGGATATTTGGTACGCAGATTCCGAAAGAAATTTTCGTGAATACGGTCAAAATTAGTTTGAAATATTTTCCAGTCGTCGTCAGAAGATATGCTTTGATCCATCAATTTTATTATTCGCTCATAATATTTATTCGGAAACTGAGTTCCAAGATGCTTTTTCAGTTCTATCAGTTCATCTTTGATGTTTATCAGTACTTCATTTTTCCGGATAACGGTTATAGTTGACATGGCCAGTTCCTTGCTTTTTAATGTAAGGTCTGATTCCAGCTTTTCAGCTTTTAACGCAACAATCTGCATTTCGCGTTTTTCGATTTCTTTCTTGCGTATATTTTCCTGTTCCTGCTGTATTCGTTGTTTTTTCTGTTCAAAATTACGTTTCAGAAGGTTGTAAATGATAAATCCTGTCAGTATCAGCAGCAATACATAGATTATCTTACTGAATGTATTCCAGTAAAATGGCGAACGAACCCGAAACAAATAGTCTCTGGTTGCAAACACATCTCCGTTGTTGGACACTACCCGTACGCTGAAGGTGTATTTTCCGGGTCTCAGGTAGGAGTATTCTTTCATATTGCTGGTAGTGCTTTCACTCCAGTTATTGTTCAGTCCGGTAAGTTTATAACTGAATAAGAGATCGTTGAGATTTGAATATTGCGGATAACCGATAGTGAAACGAATTCTGTTTTTTGTATATGGGAAAGAAATCTTTTCGTTAGCAGAACTTACCGGCAACAGCATCATTTCTTCTGAATTCTTATCCACCACCTGTACCTGCATCAGCAGAATTTCTTTTTTTGAATGATAAAGCGATTGCTTCCGAAGTTTCAGATTGTACATTGCCATACCGTTTTCAAGGGTAAACATGGCAATATCCTCCGTGAGGGGAATTATATTCTGAAAATTATCTACCGTCTGATTCATAAACAGGGAGTACTGTACTATATCAAGTATTTGAGCACGATTGTCGATGAATTGAATCAATGCAGCTTCTTTTTCAAGAATGAACCAATAAGTTGAGGGCTTTTGAATACAAATTTTATAAGCCCGGGCATATTTACCGAGTGTAGTATTCAGTTCATCAAAGGGCAGTATCTTGTTCTTTATATCATCAAATACATAGAAACGGGTGTTATCCGTAAATACTACCCTGTTTTGGAACATGTAGGTGTAAATGAGTGATGATTTTTTATTATCGAGCGAGGTGAATTTCTGTATTTTATCAATGGTTTTGAGGTCCGACTTCAGCATAATCATATAAAGTCCTTCGTGCATGTGCGAAGCCCAGATTCTGCCCTGATAATCGATAGTGATGGATTTCACCGGATTAAGAAAACCCTGAATGACACTGTGAAATTTCCATTCATTATTTTCTTTCAGATATACACACAAATCGGAGTAAGTACCTTCTACAAGTACTTCTCTACCGTGAATTATTCCTCTGCCAATACACATTCCTCCTTTGGAAGTGGATAGCATCTTCCGGTCGGGATAAATACGGTAGGTTTCTTCATTATTTCCGCAAAAAAGCTGATTATCGACATTTGTGAGTGACCATACCTGACCTTTAATCTGGGAATCGAGCTGTATGTTGGTCAGCGATTTGGAATCAGGTGAAAATCTTCCGGAATAAAGTCCCTGATTGGTAGCCAGATACAACTTGTCGGGAGGCAGATAACTCAACGAGTAAATCGAACCAATGGAAGGTGTAAATGACTGAACAAATTGAACGGGACTGTTGATCCTTACCATGGCAATACCTTTATCAAGGGCAAGCCACAGGTTGTTTTCGGAGTCGGTGCTCATACCCAGCACCGTGTTGTTCTGCAGATTGTTGGATGTATTCAGTTTCCATACCTTTTTCCCGTTTTTGTCAATAGCACTGACTCCATCCAGTATGGTGCCTATCACAAGCAATGAATCGCGGGTAAGTGTAGCTTTATTTATTTCGGCATTTCGGAGGTAGTCCAGGCTGCCATCGGAGAATTTCCTGAAATCCTGACCATCGAAAATATAAATGCCATCGGAAAGAGTGATTACATACGCTTCATTTTTATTAAATTGTATGATGGAAATTACTGCACTGCTGAAAGGTGTATTTTCAATTTTCGTGAATTTTTTATTTTTCGGATCAAATGACGATAAACCATTCTGAAGAGTATGCACATACAATTTATTCCTGAAACGCTGTAAATAAAGGAAAGTCTCATCGTACGATTTTCCTTCCACATTTTTCCCGTCATAGATGAAAATACTTTTAAAGGACTGGAAAAGAATTTTCCCGTCAAATTCAATTATTTTCCAGATTTCATCATTTTCAAGCTTATAATTTTTGAGGTCATTCGAAAGTGATGAATAGACTAATTCTCCGAATTTATCCTTCTCAAAATACCCGAACTCTCTGAACGAACCAACATAAATCCGGTCGGACTTATCGATATAAACCGAACGAACCACCTGATTATTTGGTAGTTTGAACAACGTGAATCCGGAACCGTCGAACCGGAGCAAACCTACGTTATTTCCAAAGTAAATTAATCCCTGACTATCCTGTGCTACAGACCAGTTCTGATTGCCTGCATTGTAATCTTTCTTGTTGTACTGGGTAACAATGGGTGTAAAATCATTGGCTGCAAGCAAAAAACTGCTATATAGAAAAAAGAAAATAATCCGAACCTTCAATAATTTCATAAATCCGATTTTGAAGTATGAATTAATCATGTAATTTATGTAAATTAAAATACATTTTCACACAAAGATAGAAAAAAATGATTGTGATAAAAATTTTAATGAATTACATTTTTTCTGATATTTGACGTGAGAGCGTATTCAGAAAATATCATACCCTATTCATCCGGGTAATTTCAGGGAAAAAATCAGAAAATATCTGACATTCTGGTTTCCGGACATAAAAAAAAGCCACTGATAAAGTTATCAATGGCTTTTAAACTAATACAGTCAGTTTTTCAACTTTCTTTCTTCTTCCAGAGTTTATTCATTTCTTCCAGGGTTTTGCCCTTTGTTTCGGGCACCATTTTCCAGATGAAAATGGCTGCCAGAATACCCATGAGGCCATATACCCAATAAGAAAATCCATGATTGAACTGGCTGACCAGCGCTTCATTTTTGTTAAGCATCGGGAATGTCCACGATACCAGGAAGTTGGATACCCACTGTGCAGCCACGGCAATTGACATCACACTCGAACGCACCGAATTGGGAAAAATCTCGGCCAGCATTACCCAGCAAACCGGACCCCACGACATGGCGAAACCTGCCGTATAGAGCAGCATGAAAAACAACTTCAATCCGCCCGACCAGCTTCCGGCAAATCCGATACCCAGTCCGGTCATAGCCAAAGCCATTACCAGCGCACCGATTATGAGCAGCGGACGCCGACCGAACTTATCGACCGTAAGAATGGCCAGAACAGTAAATGACAGGTTGATAATGCCCACAATGATAGTTTGCAACAAAGCCGTATCAGTGCCCGATCCCATCGATTTGAAGATTTCCGGTGCATAATAGAGCACTACGTTGATACCCACAAACTGCTGAAAAGCAGAGAGCAATACTCCCACAATAATGATTTTGAAACCAAAAGAGCGGATGGGTGCAATGAGCGAAATCACAAAACTTCCGATGAGCGAAATCTCGAATGCACTCGCATTTCCTGCAAATTTCAGTCCGATGAAGGCAATGGTAAAGAGCAGAATCCAGGTAACCAGAAAGCGGTAATACGGTTTAAGCGACTGAGCTGCATCCTGATCCAGGCTAAGCTGAATATCATCTATTTCCACATCTGCTTCCTGAGATCCCACCAGTTTCACAAGCACTGACCTTGCTTTATCTTTTTTCGAATTCATTACCAGCCAGCGTGGTGTTTCGGGTACTGAAAACAGGAAAATAAGGAACAATGAAGCCGGAATTATTTCGGATGCAAACATCCAGCGCCAGCCGATGGTGTTCAGCCAGCTGCTGTCGCCCTGAAGGGCAATAGCATAATTTACAAAATAAACCACCAGCATTCCGAAAATGATGGCAAACTGATTCCAGGAAACCAAAGCGCCACGTTTGTTGTGTGGTGCTACCTCAGCTATGTACATAGGCGATACCATCGAAGCTATTCCCACTCCCACTCCACCAATAATACGATAGAATATAAACAAATTGGCAAAAGTGTGGTCTCCCGTTCCGGGCATTCCGAAAAACATTTCGGGCCAGGCAGACCCCACAGCTGAGAGTAAAAACAGCACAGCAGCTATCTGTAGCGAGGGTTTACGTCCGAATTTCTGACTGACATAACCTGCAATGGAAGCTCCTATGACACAACCGATAAGTGCACTGCTCACAATAAAACCTTCCATGGCATTTGCCAGATCGGGCGAGAGTCCCAGCGGATCTACAAAAAATATCCGCAGGGAACTCACTGTACCCGAGATAACGGCCGTATCATATCCGAACAGCAAACCGCCCAGCGTAGCTACAAGCGTAATACCTACGAGGTAAAAGGGATTTTTTTTATTGCCGGACATGCTGTATATTTTAAATGTACATGTTGATAATCGACTCGTACAATTCCTGTTTTCCGCTAATTTGAGCAGGTTCTTCGTTTTTGGCTTTAGCGTAAGCGTACACATCTTCGAGTGTGAGTTTGCCATCTTCAAAATCCTTGCCGATTCCGCCATCGAACGAAGCATAACGTTCTTTCAGCATGCCTGGCATGGGCGATTCTTCGAGAATTCCTGCTGCAGCTTCGAGTGCACGTGCAAATGCATCCATTCCTGCAATGTGTGCAATAAAAATATCTTCCAGGTCGGTGGAGTTACGACGGGTTTTTGCATCGAAGTTGGTTCCGCCGCCCTGCAATCCGCCAGCCTTGAGCACTACAAGCATAGCCTGGGTCAATTCGTACACATCAATGGGGAACTGATCGGTATCCCAGCCGTTTTGAGCATCGCCGCGGTTAGCATCCATCGAACCAAGCATACCGGCATCGGCAGCGCATTGCAGGTCATGTTCGAATGTATGTCCGGCAAGGGTTGCATGGTTTACTTCCACGTTTAGTTTGAAATCCTTATCGAGGCCGTGTGCGCGAAGGAATCCGATTACAGTTTCAGCATCCACATCGTACTGATGTTTGGTTGGTTCCATTGGTTTTGGTTCGATAAAGAAAGTTCCTTTGAATCCTTTACCACGGGCATAGTCGCGAGCCATTTTCAGCATTTGTGCCAGGTGTTCCTTTTCGCGTTTCATGTCGGTGTTGAGCAGGCTCATGTACCCTTCGCGACCGCCCCAGAACACATAATTTTCGCCTCCCAGTTCAATGGTTGCATCGAGCGCATTTTTAATCTGTACAGCAGCCCGCGATACACTGTCGAAATTCGGATTGGTAGCAGCGCCGTTCATATACCGTTTGTGGCTGAATACATTGGCTGTTCCCCAAAGCAGTTTGATGCCAGTCTGCGCCATTTTCTCCTTGGCATATGCCACAATGGCTTTCAGGTTGGCTTCGTACTCTTCAATAGAATTTCCTTCGTCCACCAAATCAATATCGTGGAAGCAGAAGTACTCTATACCGATTTTCTGCATAAATTCAAAACCGGCATCCATTTTTTCGCGGGCAGCCTGCAGAGCATCGTCCGCTTTGTTCCATTCAAAACTTTTGGTTTCGCCTCCAAACGGATCTGAAGATTCGCTGCACATCGTGTGCCACCAGGCCATTGAGAATTTAAACCAGTCTTTCATTTTCCGACCATAAACCACTTTTTCAGCATCGTAGTAGCGGAATGCGAGCGGATTTTTACTTTCTTTTCCTTCGAATCTGATTTTTTCCACAGTTGGGAAATACGTTTTTGTTGTCATAATTTTTCTGATTTTTTATTAAAATGATTATTTAAAGTAATTTTTTATTATTTCAATCTACTGATCCACAGGCTATAAGCATCCTGAGCAGCTTCCACATCTTTCTCTTCAGGAGTCACTACAAGTACTTTTTTCAGTGTCGAAAATGCCTCTTCGGCCGACTGGTAAATTCCGGCTCCTATTCCGGCTCCACGTGCGGCACCGATAGATCCATCGGTATTGTACAGTTCAATCGTTGCACCTGTAATATTGGATAATGTCTGGCGGAATATCGGACTGAGAAACAGGTTGGCATGTCCGGCGCGTATGGTTTTGGTTTCAATTCCCATCTTATTCATAATGTCCATTCCGTATTTGAACGAAAATGCGATGCCTTCGTGAGCTGCGCGGATTAAGTGAGATTTTCCGTGCACCAAAAAATTGATGCCATGGATGGAGCAGTTTGGTTCTTCGTTGTTCAGCACCCGTTCAGCACCGTTTCCAAATGGAATAATGGAAATTCCTTCGCTTCCAACTGGAACCTTTGCAGCTAAATCATTCATTTCGGCATATGAAATACCTTCGGGAGCCACGTTATTTTTTATCCAGGTGTTGAGAATGGCTGTTCCGTTGATACACAGAAGCACTCCGATGCGGGTTGCTTCAGAACAGTGATTGACGTGAGCAAATGAATTCACGCGCGATTGCGGATCGTATTTTGCATCGTCGTTTACTCCGTACACCACTCCCGAAGTTCCTGCCGTAGCTGCCACTTCGCCCGGATTGAGCACGTTGAGTGAGAGTGCGTTATTGGGTTGATCGCCGGCACGGTAAGTGATCGGAATTCCTTCGGACAGACCTAATTCAGCCGCAATTTCAGCTGAAACCCGACCTTGATGACCAAAAGTTGGCACAATTTCAGGAATAAATTCTTCGGAGAATCCGTAATGTTCATAAAGGAAACCGGCCGGACGATTGTTAAGGAAATCCCACGAAATTCCTTCTGACAGCCCTGAAGCGGTAGTAGCGGGGTGGCCGGACATGCGAAGTGCAATGTAATCGCCGGGCAACATGTAGTATTTTATCCGGGAGTAATTTTCGGGCTCATTTTCTTTGACCCAAGCCAGTTTTGACAGGGTGAAATTTCCGGGAGAATTGAGCAGGTGCGACAAGCATTTTTCACTTCCGATGACATTGAATGCCTTTTCGCCATAAGCTATCGAGCGGCTGTCGCACCAGATGATGGAAGGACGGATGGCCTGTAGATTTTCATCCACCAGCACCAGCCCGTGCATCTGATATGAAATGCCGATGGCATCTATTTCTTTCGGATCGATGCCGGCGGTTGCAAGCACCGATCTGGTGGCTTCTTTGAGGTTGCTCCACCATACTTCCACATCCTGTTCGGCCCAGCCGGCTTTCACCGCTTTTATTTCCATCTCTTTTTTCGGGAAAAAATCGCTCGCCATCACTTCGCCGCTTTTCGCGTTTACCAGACTGGCTTTCACCGACGAACTTCCTAAATCGTATCCTAATAAATACATGGTAGTTTTTTTTTGTAAGGTTATTTATTTTAATGATTATACGTAAAGTGTCCTTATAAAATTATTTTTTTGCCTGAAAGGCATATTTGTTTCAGCCCAATGGCAACGCCTTGGGTTAATAAATTGAAAGATCATAACGGCGCCCTGTAAGGGCAGTTTAACAGATAAGTTGGTTTTGGCTACACCGATACTTTGTATTCAGCCCGCCATATCCTGGTTTTATCATTTCCCCCACCCGTTGGATGGGGTTGAAATAAGCAGGGCTTTCAGCCCGAAATACAAGATTAGGTCACTATGCGGATAACCATATTTATTTTTGTCTTATTTTTTTTGATATTTATAGAGTCTTCCGGCACGGTGAGGTACCCCTTTCTCAAATTCATCGAGCACGACCAGGTTGTGCCACTGATTGATTTTTTTCTGAAAATTCCGTACATCCGATTTTTTCCGGTTTATTTCATCGTACAACAGGCGGAGTTGCGAAAGTGTGAACTTGTGCGGCAGCAATTTGAACATCATATGAGGCTCCACAGTGAGCCAATGTTTGATGTGGTCAAGTCCTTTCTGTACAATCAGATTGTGGTCCATAGCCAGATTCATGTTTTGCACTTCATCCACATCGTACCATTCGGCAGAAGTGTTTTTTGAGTTCAGGGTGATTTTTCTGTTGATTTTTATCAGGGCAACGTAGCCAATAGTGACTATTCGTTCGATTTTGGTTTTCATCGTACGTTCGAGCCAGAGAATGTCGCGGGGATTGCTGGTACGCAGCGGATTGCCAAAACTATAGAACTGACTGAGAGGGATATTTTTCAGACCGGTAAGCTCTGCAAGTACCCGTGTGGCTGCCTCATCGAGATCTTCGTCCATATAAATAATGCTTCCCGGCAGCTTCACATCGTTGTACTCTCCGGTATTCTCATCAATATGCCGCTTAATGAGCAACACTTTCAGGTTTTTGCCGTCAAACCCGAATACAACACAGTCAATGGAAACGTAGGGATTGTATGGTCTCGTTTCGCTCATAAAATAATGATCTTTTTTGAAAATATTTTTACAAAAATAGATAAATGTTTTCAATTACAAAATTATTTACAATACTTTTAAATGCATATTATATAAATATCTGTATTTTGTACTTTTTACAATAAGCAACAAGTTGATTATTGTATATAATACAATATTTAAAACAGAATTAAAAAACGAAGAGTCCGAAATTAAAAAAAAACATGCATTTATTTATTTTTGCATTCTTTCTGCTAAATATATTGGTATGAAACAATTTTTTAAAAACGTGAAAAAAGTTGCTTTCAGACCCGTTTAAGGCTAAAAGCGTGAACTATTCTGTTCTTTCGATTGTTTTAACGAAACTAAAGGTCAGAAACAGCGGTAATTCCAAGTTTTTTTCCGACCTTTGCAAAAAATTTATTTGACATATTTTTAATGAAAACAAACAACGAAAACAGGCGTGGAAGTTATGGTTCCGACGCCAGCCGTGATGGTAAATCCTTCGACAGAAAAAATGCAAAGCCTTTATTGAAAGGCATCAGAACAAGCTCAACCTCCAATTTTGGATCCAGAAACCAGGACAACAGGTACGACAGAACCGCTAACAACGACAGAAACCGGTTTTCCGACAGAAGTGAAAACAGATACGAAAGAAAAGATGACAGACCAAATTCCTACTCGGAAAGAAAACCGTACATCAACAGAAATAATGACGACAGACGCTCTGAACCGGGTTCGGAAAGAAAATTTTTCGTAAACCGGAATACCGACAACAGACGCACTGACTCCGACTCCGACAGAAGAAGCTATTCCAGTCGCAACAACGACGACAGACGCAATGATTCCGGACAGGAACGCAAACCGTGGTTGAACAAAGATACGAACAGACAGAGTTCGGGCCGTCCCCGTTTTATCCGCAAGTCCGAAGTTGGCGATAAGCCTGCAGAATATTCTACCCCGCGTAAACGTTTCGATAGCGACGAAAGACCCCGCGATGGAAAGCTCACTTTCAGAAAAGCCGGTGAAGTGAAGGACTCCAATTATGTAGAAACCCGTTTCGACAACAAGAAAAACGGTATTACTTTCCGTAAACGTCATAATTCGGCCGATTACGATCCGAACGCCAAATACAGCAAGAAAAAACAATTCGAATACAGACAATCATACATTGACCCGACAAAACCGATTCGACTCAACAAATACCTGTCAAATGCAGGTATCTGCTCCAGACGCGAAGCCGATGAATATATTCAGGCAGGTGTGATTTCGGTAAATGGTAATATCGTCACCGAACTGGGTACGAAAGTACTCCCCACGGACAATGTGATGTTCCATAATCAACCGGTACGAATCGAAAAGAAAGTATATATTCTGCTCAACAAGCCCAAGGATTGTGTAACCACTTCGGAAGATACGCAAGCAAGAACTACGGTGATTGATATAGTTAAAAATGCATGCAGCGAACGTATTTATCCCGTAGGAAGACTTGACAGGAATACTACCGGAGTACTGCTTCTGACCAACGATGGCGACCTGGCTTCAAAACTCACCCACCCCAAATACGATAAAAAGAAGATTTATCATGTTGGACTTGACAGGGACCTTGAAAAAGACGATTACGAAACCATTATCAACGGAGTTGATCTGGGTGAATTCACCATCAAAGCCGATGCACTGGAATTTGTGAAAGAAGACAGCCTGAGAGAAGTGGGAATTGAAATTCATTCCGGACAAAACCGCGTTGTAAGACGTATTTTTGAAAAACTGGGTTACAAGATTACCAAGCTGGACCGCGTTTATTTTGCAGGTTTGACCAAGAAAAACGTACCACGTGGTAAATATCGTTTCCTTTCAGAAAAAGAAGTAAACATTCTGAAAATGGGTGCGCATGAGTAGTTTATAGTTCCAGGTTCCAGGTTTCAGGTTTGTTACATGTAAATACATTTCGATAAATTTTATATTTATACTTAAAAAAGCTTCATTATGGCATCTCAACAAACTTCTAACGAACCTGTCAGCCAGGTATCGACTACAACAACTACCAAAAGGAAACCGAGTAAAATTGTTCGATACATTTTGGATCACAAACTGTTGTTTTCGCTCATATTTGCACTTATAGTCGTTTTTATATGGGGCCAATGCAAAATTGGTCAACTTGAAAAACAACAAGATGCCCTGAAAGTAGCTCACAAAGCACAAATGGACAGTCTGCAGCAAGCAGATTATATGCTGGTTTCAAAGGTTTTTTCGTGGGCGGTGCGCAGCGATATGATGCGCAACAATTTTGATCAGGCTAATCAGTACATTGAAAATATTGTAAAAGAACCGTACATTAAAAAAGCTTTTGCTATAGATGCGGCCAATAACACAATCGTACTCTCGTCCGATAAAAATGAAGTTGGACTGCCGGTTTCAGATATTACATTGCTTCAACCCGGAGTAAATTCTGTGGTAAAAAACGACAGTACGATGAGAATTGTAACCCCCATCACCGGACTGAACAAAAAAGTTGGAATATCTGTTTTAGAGACAAGTTTGAAATAATTTTTTTCCATAAAAAAAGAAATGAGACGTTGCATGCAGCGTCTTTTTTTTATGTGATTGAGAACCATCCTTTTATTTTTCTTAATTTGTAAGTTTTCATTCATGAGTAAAGGAATTTCACAGATTATTTTTTTTTATGACACGATTTTATCCTTCCATTCATTCAATTTGTTTTATATTTTCAGTTTTTTATTTTTAAAGATATTGACTATATTTGCAACTGTTTTAAATATTTATAAAATAATTATCGTACAAAACATTAAATAACAATTAATTATGTTGAAAAATCATCCAAAGGGATTATTAGTGGCATTCTTCACCAACATGGGCGAACGATTCGGGTTCTATACCATGATGGCGATTCTGGTGCTATTCTTACAGGTTAAATACGGACTGACCGAACAGGCAGCCGGTGAATACTACAGTTGGTTTTATTTTGCCATTTACGCACTTGCGCTGGTAGGCGGTATGCTGGCCGACTGGTCGAAAAAGTACAAAACAGTGATTCTATGGGGTCAGATTATCATGTTCAGCGGCTATGTACTGATAGCACTTCCGGGTATGTCGTTAGCCGGAACTATGGCAGCATTGTTGATTATTTCGCTCGGAAACGGATTCTTCAAAGGAAATCTCCAGGCAGTAGTAGGTCAGCTTTACGACGACGAGAGGTACTCGAAATTCCGTGATGCTGCTTTCATGATTTTCTACATGGGTATCAATATCGGTGCTTTCTTTGCTCCGTTTGTAGCTACCGGTATCCGCAACTGGTGGCTCGAAAGTCACGGTTTCAATCACGATGGAAGCATCCCCGCACTGGCTCACCGGATGATTGACGGCAGCCTCGCTGACACTACTCAACTTCAGGAATTAGCCAACAAGGCTGTAATAAGCGGCCAGCCGGTGACAGATCTAACGGCTTTTGCTCACCAGTACCTCGATGTGTTTTCCAAAGGATATAACCTGGCATTTGCAGTGGCAGCGGCTGCCATGATTGTTTCTTTGCTTGTATATGTTATTTTCAATAAAGCGCTTCCTTCCAAATCAGTGGCTAAAGCAGTTGAAAAACAATCAAACACCATCGACAATAAATCGGCTCACACCGGTCGGGTACTTATTGTATCACTCCTTTTGATGGCTGTTACCACGTTCCTTATCCAGCTTATTCCCGGGCTCGACTATAAATTCGGGCTTGCCATCGGTTTGTTTGTAGCTTTTGTTTCCTACATTTTCCAGATTGCCACCAAAGAAGAACGCCCGAGAGTCATATCGCTTATCCTGGTGTTTATTGTGGTGATTTTCTTCTGGATGTCGTTCCATCAGAATGGGCTTACGCTCACTTTCTTTGCCCGCGACTATACGGTGAAAGAAGTGGGTCCGTTTACCAACCTCTTCTTCAACCTGGAATCCATTCTGTGTGTTATAGCCACTATTCTGGGTGTTGTACTCATGCTCAGGAGTAAATCCACGCTCCGTTATCGTGTGATTGGCGGAATTCTTACGGTTGTATTCGGCGCTATCTGCTACTATTTTGTAAGTACTGCCGATCAGAGCAATCCGATTGCACCTGAAGTGTTCCAGTCGTTCAATCCGCTGTTCATCGTTTCGCTCACACCTGTAGTGATGGGTTTTTTCAACTACCTGAATTCAAAAGGCAAAGAACCTTCCACACCGCGCAAAATTGGTTTCGGTATGATCATTGCCGGACTGGGATTCGTAGTTATTCTGATTGCATCGCTCAACCTGGTATCACCTTATCTGCTCGAAGGTAAAGCAGTGCCCGACACCTCGCGTGTGACACCTTACTGGCTCATGAGCAGCTACCTGATACTGACCATTGCCGAGTTGTTTCTCAGCCCGATGGGACTGTCATTCGTTTCGAAAGTGGCTCCTCCCCGCTTCCAGGGATTGATGCAGGGCGGATGGCTGCTGGCAACTGCCGTTGGCAACAAGTTGCTGTTCATTGGAAGTACACTCTGGGGACGCGTGGATCTGTATATCCTGTGGGGAGTATTCTTTATCTGCTGCATGATTTCTGCTACATTTATTTTCGCCATGATGAAACGGCTGGAAAAGGTAACCAAATCAAGTAATTAAATTGAAATCGATTCCGCAACTGAAAGTTGCCGGAATTGAATAAAAATAACAAAGACACTGCGCAGGCGGTGTCTTTGTTGTTTCTGAGAAGTAAAAATCCTTATGCAATGCTTACATAAACCGATTTTGAAGCTTTGGTTTTGTCGGCAGAAATCACCATCATGTACATGTACAAAATCCGTTCTGCGCTTGCGTTCGATACCTGAAATAGGATAGAATCCTCTTCCGATTGTCCTCGCGGCTTTTTCACCGACAATACCCTGCCTTCTACAGTTTTCAGTATTGCTATCACCACATCATCAGCTTTGGCTCCCCCGTTTTCCGAAAGAGGCTGATAATTTACCTGTATTCCCTCCTGAGTAATATTTGCTTCAAGTACTTCTACCGGCTGCAACGAACCTTTGGAGAGAACCATTTTAGAATAGTCAAACACCGGGAATTCACCCGATTTGTCCACAGCATTTGACAGGTTGGCTGCCATAAATGCATTGTAGCACGATTGACTCTGAGGCCGGGACGGAAAACCGTCCGCAATAAAAGGTGACAGTGATATATATTCATCACACGTCTTTTTGAATACGTTCCGGTGCATCTGTTGTGCTTCACTGTTCGCATCCTTTTGATTGAATGCTTTGGAACGTACTACATTTTTTCCGTTAGTGGAACTTAACACAACATTTCCAACTGTTCCGGACATTTTCCCAGTCAAGGGGTTTTGGCTTGTTGCCATTGTTATAGTTGTATCCAGCTTTTAAAGCTTCGCTACGTTGCGTCACTATCACTGACTACATGACAAAGATACAGCCCCCAAAAGCGTTTTGCAATAGCTAAAAACGACGTTAATAATTGATTTTCAAGCTTTTGCCGAACCTTGCCGAACCTTGCCGAACCTTGCCGAACGAATTCAATTTATTTTACAGTTATTTAATGGATGAAAAATGAAAGTTTAACAACAAGGAAAAATAAAATCCACCGGATTCGGGAATATGATATGAGGTTTCCCCGTATTATTTACGAAAAACAGGATTCCGGAATACCCGAATCCTGCTAATATTTTCTCTTTTCAATCTGCTATTTATCGTATTCTTCCATTTCTTAGCGTTGAAAATTCTTCTTTATCTCCTCCAACACCTGCCCCGGATAATTAAATACTTCTGGATTTTCAAACAGAATAACACTGATGCCCGCGAAGTTTAGATACAATTATCGCTCTTATTTATATATCTAACTGATTTACAGATTATCGACCAAGACATTGCTGTTACAAAAACGGCATTGTCCGTAAGGTTTTGACTTATCTTTGTTATGCATAATGCGGATGGAACCGTAATGTGCGGAATTTGCAACACGTTAGAAACGTAGGCAGCAGTAAGAAAATACTGATTTATCTCCTAAAAACAGTTACGGATTAATGCAAATACATCATTTTCTGTTTTTCTTAAAATTCTCAGCTTGCTCAAAAATTTCCACATATACTTCATCACGTTCCACGGGAGGATAGTTAAATTCGTCCAACAGTAAAATCAACCCTACTTTCAATGCCGATTTAATATCTTCCCGTTTATCCCAGTCGGGATATCGGGCCTGGCTGTCAACTAATCTCTTAACTTCTTTTGCAAGCTCTATCATTCTATCATCCGGATAGGTGAAATCATATTTTCTGCACAATTCTTTCAGAATATCATAAAATGCCTTTTCTTCGAAATCAATGCCCAACTCATCTCCCGCGGTAAATTCCCTGTGGATATCCCAAATCAGATTAGTCAACTGTTCTGCCATATCTTCATACACTTCGCTTCGGAAAATGTCGTTGGCGGTACGGTCGTTGTATTTATCCACCAGCAATTTCATTCTATTGCTGAAATCAATGCCTTTCATCCGGTTTACCTTACGAAGTTCACCGATGGCTTTTGACAGCAGATGCTGCAACAGTTTTATTTTGGTGTTGGGAAGTTTTATCTTGTCTATTTTTGCCAGATACTCTTCATCAAAAATATCCTGTTCGCTTTCGGCTTCTTCACCCATTTTCAGTATTTCTTCCACACCGTCACTTTGCAGCGCATTCTGAATCATTGCCCTTACACGCGCATTCATCTGAGTCACATCGGGAGCATTGCCTTTTGTCAGTTTGAAAATAATGGAACGAACGGCGATATAAAAATGCACGTAATCCCTTTCGTGTTGCGTAAGCTGCTCACTACCCACACAAATATCATACGCGGCTTTCAGACGTTTCACCAAATCCATGAAACGGGTTTCCGCTTCTTTGGTTTGCTGGGCAAATTCCGCTGCCCTGTTCAGGGTGAGAAGTTGTTCCAGTGTTGAGCCGTGGAAATATTTCGTGTCATCAAATTTGTGGAACAAGCGATGCAGCAAATCCAAATGGTCTCTCACGACTACCAGCGACTGTGCAATTTCCTCAAAATTATCGGTATCTGTCTTATTATATTTTGCCAGTGCCAGATTCATCTGGTTCTTAATACCGATATAATCCACCACCAATCCTTTGTTTTTTCCTTCCACTTTTCGGTTTACACGTGAAATGGTTTGAATAAGATTATGTTGCTGTATCGGCTTGTCGATATAAATGGTATCGAGCGATGGCACATCAAATCCGGTGAGCCACATATCTACCACAATAGCTATCTTGAAATTTGACTTTTCATTTTTAAACTGACGGTCCAGTTCCTTACGGTCCTCTTTTGTGCCCAGCATGTCATACAGTACCTTTGGATCATTTTTATCCCGGGTCATGACCAGTTTAATTCGTTCTATCGGTTTTAGCTCTCTTTTGTCTTTATCCGACAAAACAGCTCCCTCTTCCGCCTCGCGTAAATTGTTCCATTCCGGACGAAGCACAGCAATCCGCCGGTATAAGTCATAAGCTATCTCCCGGGTGCTGCACACAAACATGGCTTTGCCTTTCAGCGTGGAGCCCTCCGAAACGCGCTTTTCATAATGTTCAACAAAATCTTCGGCTACATTTTGCAATCGTTTCGGGTCGCCGAGGATGGCATTCATTTTAGCAGTTTCCTGCTTGCTTTTCTCTATCTGATACTCATTGGCACCCTCAATGGCAACTTCTTCATAATAACGTTCAATCTTTTCCAGTTCAGTATTGTTAAGGGCAACTTTTGCCGCTCTGCCTTCATATACAATCCGCACGGTGATTTCATCGTGGACAGATTCGGTCATGGTGTAAGCATCGGTTACTTTACCGAATACATCCAGCGTAGCATCGATGGGTGTACCTGTGAAGCCCACATACGTGGCGTTTGGCAATGAATCGTGCAGGTATCTGGCAAATCCGAATGATCGGGATACTCCTTTTTCGGTAACCCGGATGCGTTGATCGAGATTTGTTTGTGAACGGTGCGCCTCGTCGGATATACAAATGACATTACTGCGGTCAGTGAGCAGCAATGTATCTTCCGTAAACTTATGAATGGTAGTCAGAAAAACGCCCCCGCTATGTCTGCCCTGCAGCTTTTCCCTCAGGTCGGCTCTGCTCTCCACACTCATCACGGTATTGTCGCCTACAAACTGTTTGGCATCGGTAAACTGTGCCGAAAGTTGGTCGTCCAGATCGGTGCGGTCGGTAATCAGCACAATGGTGGGACTTGCAAAATGCTCACTCTTCATCAGCAGGCGGGTGAGGTATAGCATGGCAAAACTTTTCCCGCTTCCCGTAGCTCCGAAATATGTTCCGCCTTTGCCATCGCCATGAGGTTTTTGGGCTTTCTTTATGTTTTCGAATAATGCCCGCGCAGCATAGTACTGCGGATAACGGCATACAACTTTCATTTCATTTTTGCCCGTATCGGGAAAAAAGATAAAATTGCGGATAATATCTCGGAAACGGTTTTTATCAAACATCCCCTGCACCAATGTAAACATGCTGTCAATGCCATCAACATCACTGGCTAAACCAGCCACCCGACGCCAGGCGTAATAAAACTCATACGGTGCAAAAAACGAACCGGCCTTATTGTTTACCCCATCGCTGATAACGCAAAAGGCATTGTATTTGAAAAGTTCGGGAATATCACGGCGGTAACGAACAGTCAGCTGGGTGTAGGCATCGTAAATGGTGGTATTTTCATCAATGGCAGTTTTAAATTCAAAAACCACCAGAGGCAATCCGTTTACATAAATTATTCCGTCAGGAATACGCTTTTCGCTGCCCACTATCTCCAACTGGTTAACAAAACGATAGATGTTTTTATCCGAAGGATAGGCTTCTTCTTTATCTGCCACCACGCTAAGGACATGTTCCTCTTTAGGCTGCATCTGTTTTTCCAGACCTGTGTAATCTATCAACTGAATATAAATATCTTTCTGCGAACGGTCTTCCCGTTTCAGGATAAATCCGTCAGAAAGCATCTGCATAAACCGTTTGTTGCTTTCGTACAAATCACTGGAGGGAAGTGATTTCAACTGCAATATAATGGTTCTGACTTCATTCTCCGTAAGACCGTCGGCACCATACCGCGAGAGCAGGAACCGGAACAAATCGTCTTCCAGCAACACCTCATCCATTGCTTTCCGGGACAGCGATACCCCGATACTGTGCTTGTAACCTTCTTGTTCAAGCAGTTCAATAAAACTGTGCTCTAATTTCCCTTCGGTGAATTTCATTCTGTGTAAAATTTATCATTCTCCCATGAAGCAGGGTTATTCTTTATATAATTCGCAATTCGTTCCCATTCCTCCTGGTCACGTATAATATGATCGTGAAAACGGGTTTGCCATCCAAATGGAATTTTATTCGAATGGGCATGGTTTGTCAATGCCGATTTCATTCCACCCATGGCAATGGAAACCAACCCGCATTGTTCGGCAATGTTCTGCATTTTATTATTTTCACCCGTTTCACCCGTAGAGACGCGGCATGCCACGTCTCTACACGCCACGCGTGAACCATCAATACAAACAATCAGATGCAGATGGTTGGGCATGATTTGATAAACAGGTGTTTTGGCATACGGATGATGGGATGGTATTTCAACAATCAATTCATTCAATTTTATTCCCAAATCATTCAGAATCATTTCACCATTCACAATTTCACCAAAATAATGTTCCCTGTTTTTTGTGCAGATTGTAATAAAATAATTACCGTCGTTATAATCATGCCACACAGCCCGTGCCGAAGGTATGCGGTATTTATTCTGAAATTTGTCGGTTTTCATTTCATTATATATTGTTAATTGTCGAAAAAACCATTATTCATCCTATGCGCATTTCCACCGTTCGGATTTGCAAATCGTTTCAACCACCGCACCATGCGCCACCCTGCCCCTGTTCCTGTTCCTGTTCCTGCCCCTGTTCCTGTTCCATCCCTGTTCCGTCCGGTAGAGACGCGGCATGCCACGTCTCTACAACAACAACCGCAATAACAACAACCGCAAAAACAACAACCGCAAAAACAACAACCGCAAAAACAAACCCCCAAAAACAAACCCCAACAAAAAACCGCGTCATTACAATCTATTCACATTCGAAAAATAAGGTCACCAACAGCATTGCCATAACCCAAACAAATCGCAGGTTTTCAATGGGATGATGTTGTTTGTATCCTATGTTTTGTTGTTCGGGCATATTCTAGTTTTTCTTCGGTGAATCTTATATTATTCTACTGTTGCCAACCTCGATAAAAGCAATTCTTTCAGCTCCGATAGCTTTTGGTTTTGAATGCAATAATTTTTGATACAATCTTCAATTGGTCGAACAAATTTCTCAAATTGTTTTATTTTATTTTCAGAATATACAACTTCCATATTGTGTAAGTCGTCTTTATTAATTGAACCGAAAATTGTCCCTTCACCATCTGAAATATCAAAATGTGATTTTAAATTTTGTAGGGTGTAAAATAAATGCGAATTGCATTTAATCTTACTTCTTAATGCTCCAATTCCTCTTCCAATTGCGCAATCTTCAATTGCAATATTCAAATCGCCAACTGGCGCTCTTACACTTATTAAAATGTCATTTTTTAATGCCTTCTTTTTTGGCTGAGTTGTAAAAGTTGTAATATCTGGGTATCTATATCCAAAGTCAGTTCTTCCCTGGTAAAAAATCATTCCATTCCCTTCTTTATTATATGTATCACCTTCTGGTGATTGTCCCATAATGATTGTTGCTATATCAGATAGTTTTCCAACCCTCCACCCCTCCGGCAAATTCTCCAAATCAATTCCTTCCACAAACCACTCCTTATAAATCGCCTGAGCCGTTTCTTCGAGTTTTTGTATCAGTTGGTTGTTAAGGTTTATGCGGTTTTGGATGATGTTGTATTCTTTTACAATTTCGCGTTGCTTGTCGGGGTGAGGAATGGGTAATTGCATATTTTCAAAATCTTCCCATTCCAAACTACCACGTACCCCACCAATTGCATAAAAACAGGCTTCCCGGTCAAACTCAGAACGGGTAAACCACATCATCAGATATTCAGGGAGTAATTCTTTGTCATTTTTAACTTCAAAAACAGGATAGGCTTGCGAAATAATGGCTTCATCTACTTCTTGCAACAAGGCGACAGGCATTTTTCCATCACGCCGAACCTGCATCGTACTGCAAGCAAACTGGTTTTTGCGAATGATTTTATAATTCTCCATGTCCGTTCCAATAATATTGGCAACAGAGGGAATGAACTGTTTTGAAATGCTTAAACCTAAAAGCTGTTTTACTTTAAGCCCTTTGTTTCGCTCATCAACAAGTTGGATGTAATTACCGATTCTTCTATAATTTGATCTCATACCCCAACTCTTTAAACACGTTGATTAAATCATTCTTGCTTTGGGCTTCGGCTTTCAACAAATCGGCAAATTCATTTTGCAGTGTTTTCATTTTCGCATCAAAATCGATGTTCTCGTCGCGGTTTACAAATTCGATGTATTTGCTGGGCACCAATGAATAATCCTTTTTGGCAATTTCATCCATGGTGGCCGAATAACAATATTCGGGGGTGTTGGCGTATTCCTGTTCACGTAGAGACGCGGCATGCCACGTCTCTACAGGCCGCGTCCGTTCGGATTGCCACAAATGATACGTATCTGCAATTTTGCGGATATCGGTTTCCGATAATTGGGTGTATTTTTTTTCAAACGGTTCGCCCATCTGGCGCAAATCCATAAACAGGATTTCGTTTTCACGGTCACGGTATTGGCGTACCTCGTCGCCTATTTGTTTGGTTTGTGCCTTCTTGTTTTTGTTAAGAATCCAAAGCGTTACACTGATATTGGTTGTGTAGAACATATCCTGGGGCAACACCAAAATAGCTTCCACCAAATGGTTTTCAATCAATTTACGGCGGATTTTGTATTCGTCGCCACCGCCACTCAATGCACCGTTTGCCAAAATAAAACCTGCCACACCATTGTCGCTGAGTTTGCTTACCATATTTAAAATCCAGGCATAGTTGGCGTTGCTTTTGGGTGGCACATCATAACCTTTCCAGCGCGGATCGTCAATCAATTCATTTTCGCCCCGCCAGTCTTTTTGGTTAAAGGGCGGGTTTGCCATGATGAAATCGGCTTTCAGGTCTTTGTGCTGGTCGTCAAGAAATGTATTGGCAGCTTTTTCGCCCAGATTACCCGAAATACCACGGATGGCAAGGTTCATCTTTGCCAGTTTATAGGTGGTGTTGGTGTATTCCTGTCCGTAAATGGAAACTTCTTTTTTATTTCCGTGGTGTGCTTCAATAAACTTCACCGATTGCACGAACATACCGCCCGAACCACAAGCAGGGTCATAGATAATGCCCTTGTAGGGTTCAATCATCTCGGCAATGAGGTTTACAATGCTTTTTGGCGTGTAAAATTCGCCTTTACCTTTTCCTTCGGCCAGTGCAAATTTCGAAAGGAAGTATTCATACACCTTGCCCACCACATCTTGCTTGGGGTCTTTGGTGGTGTCAATGTCGTTAATGGTATCAAGCAAAGAAGCCAGTTTGGTTACATCCAATCCCAAACGTGAAAAGTAATTGTCGGGCAATGCACCTTTCAGTGCTTTGTTGTTTTTCTCAATGGTATGCAGGGCTGTGTCAATAAGGAGCGCAATATCGTTTTGTTTTGATTTTTTGATGAGGTAACTCCATCGGCTGGTCTCCTCCAAAAAGAACACGTTGCTCATGTTGTAGAAGTCTGCCATCTCAATGTATTTCTCTTTGCCATCGGCAATGAGTTTGGCCCGGTGTTCTTCAAATTTATCACTGGCAAATTTAAGGAAAATTAATCCCAAAACAACGTGCTTGTATTCAGCAGATTCAACGCTACCTCTCAACTTATTTGCTGCATCCCAAAGGGTTACTTCTATACTTTTATCGTTTCCGTTCTTTTTTGCCATTATTAAAATATTCAACCTTTAATGTATTAATTTCCAGGTTCTACTGGATTTCCTGTGAAATCATGTTTAAGTTACCATGAAAAAACAGGATTGCAATTCTAAAGTTTTCTGTTTTTCTATATCCTCTTCCTATT
>SAAL01000181.1 GCA_009929445.1 Bacteroidia bacterium | reverse complement strand
ACTACCTACAACGATGGTTGTAGGATTTGCCACATCGGTTGAAATAGCCGTTCCGTTGTAACTGATTGAAGTTACCGTCAGAGTATTTCCGTCCGGATCTGAATCATTAGCCAATGGATTAACGGTTACAGGATTTCCTTGTTTTACCGTTGCCACATCGTGGTTTGCTACCGGAGGGTTGTTTGCTCCGGTAACGTAATCCTTCACTACATTAATATACAGATTTGCCGTGTCAGTTCCTCCGTTTACATTGGTAGCGGTATATGTGATTGGCGGTACAGTGCCTGTATAGCCATCAACAGGGTCAAAAGTATATGTCCCGTTAGAATTTACAGTAATTGTTCCAACATCCGTAATTGTTTGTGTAGCAGGTGTTGAGGTTGTTACGGGATATATTGTTCCTGCTATTGTAATTGATGTTACCGAAGTCAAATTGGTGTCGTTTGTCAACAGGTTGCCACTTACAGCAGTTCCAGCTGGCGTTTGATTGATGTCGTCGGAAGCAATTCCAACACATACATTTATAGCATCATTCTGTGATGTTCCTATACCTTGTCCTTGATCGCTTCCAATATCGGCAGTACCAACATTATTCACTAAATTAGGTATCCCATTAGCGTCAACTCCACCGGTGCTTGCTATATTTATACTTCCATTGGCATTGATTTGAGAAGAAGTTACATTCTCATCTGCTTCTATTGCATCCGGACAGCCGTCATTATCCGAATCCAGGTCTGTTCTGTTTCCTATACCATCGCCATCAAAATCACATTCAAGCCAATACATCGTTACATTATCAAAATAATGGTCAGCTAAAATACCTGCCTGAAAACTGCTGGATAACCAACTCTGAGCACCCGACAAAGCAATGGTTTCAGTAAATGTGGTTGTTCCGGCAGGAGTAGTTGACAGTACTCCGGCATTGTATTTATAAGTTGTGTTATTAATTTTTAATGTAGTAGCATTTACCAGGATGTATTCTGTTTTAAATCTGTACCAGTTGCCATAATCAGCAGCGCCTGTAATGTCACTGCCGGAAGTTGTTCTGACTCCATTTACATGTTTGTACAATGTTCCCCGGTAAGTAGAATATGAATCATAGCCGTTACCGGAAGTATTCGTATATACATTCCCGCTGGTTCCATCACTTATGTATGTGCCAAATTCATTATAAAGGCTTTGTTCAATTCTGGCATCGTATTCTATTACAAACTTACGGTATATGGTGTTGGTCCCAAATTTTTCACCGGTTCTGAATGCAAAATTATAAACACCGTAATTTACGGTAGAAGATGTAGATTCTGAACCACTTATTATAGCGGTTTGTGCGGCGGTCATCTTTGTTGTTGTATTCAGGGGACCTGTTGCGCTGACTATTTTTCCAACAGCAGTCATATTAGTCGTGCCGGGTGCGCCTGCAACATATACACCAATTGTTTGAGCTGCGGCATTTCCGGCGGTAACATTCGAGAAGGCACCTAATGTTGCCGATTCGAAGTTGTATGTTGTTGTTGTTCCACCAATAGGTGAAGCGGCACTTTCCACTCCACAGGTAAATGCTTCATCTGTATCTAAAATACCATCATTATCATCATCCAGGTCGTCAATATCAGAAACACCATCCCCGTCGGTATCAATATTGACTACAGTCGTCACTGTATTATTAGTAGAAACAGGATCACTAATGCCACTGGTTGTGGAGATTGATGCTGTATTATTAAAGACACCTGATGATTTCACTGTCGCTACAATACTTAATGTGGCAGAGGCTCCACTATTTAAATTCCCAATGTTCCACACTCCGGTTCCACTAACGTAGGCACCCGTTGCCGTTGATGATGATACATAAGTATAACCCGATGGTAGCAAATCAGTAACAGATACCCCGGTATTATTACTAAGTCCATTGTTAGTAGCCGTTAAGTTAAATGTTACATTAGTTCCCGGTACCGGTTTGTTGTTATCTACTGTTTTGGTGATGGATAGATCGGATTCACCTGCAGTAACACCTAACAAAAAGGCATCAGCCAGCGCACCGCTATTTGCTGTCCAGCTCTGTCCGGATGTATTCCCATTCATGTAAACTTCCAAAACTATTACTTTAACATCGTTATTCTGAACACGAACAGTCCCTCTTCCTGAATTAGTGGTAGCAGCTTCGGTTAGTGCAGTATAGCTATTATTAATAGTTTTGGCTGAATTATCTACAGTAAGGTTTGTTCCTGACAAACCTGAAATAGTCGTAGTACCAAGCATCTCTGTATTGGAAGAGTTAAGAACAGACTTGACCGTGAACTCCGCAGTAAATGAAAAGTTTGTTCCTAGCATTCCACCTAATCCTTTAAAATGCAACAATGGATTATTGGAGCTTCTGCTGAAAGTAATGGTTATTTCACCCATTTTATATCTACCTGTCGTAGAATTAGTACCTAATGCATTTACAGAAATACCACCTCTTACAGCATAATTTGAAGCGATATCAATTCCGGTTCCTGCAGTTACGCCAAAACTACTATATTGATTGTTGTCAGCAGTAAATGGAGAGGTCGAAACATTTCCTAAGCTATTCATCAGCTGGTAGGCTGGAGCAGCTGCTGTACTTCTAGCTGCTACAACATCTCCAAAAAACAAACTCCCCGGTTGATTATTATAGGCGTTATTTCCCGTGTATGTTTGATTCGTTATGGCTATTGTCACATTAAAAGATGATGGAGTGTTGTAGGCTGCAAAATTATTACCTGAAGGATTATCGGTATTTTTTTGCAAAGCTGTAGTATATGTATATACTACTCCATTTGCGGCTGTAGGGCCTACCATCTCCAATGCCGGATTGGTCTGCGAAAAACCGGACGCTCCAACTACCAGTGAGAGTATAAGAAAGATGGTTTTCGGTGTAATAAAATTTAGATTTTTTTTCATATATTCTGTTATAGTTTTTATTTTTTTGGTTTAATCGTTAATCGTGTGAAACAAAGATAAATTTAAGGGTACTTCTAAAAACTAATAAATTTCAACATACTATTTCATATGTCGCTGATAATCATTATCTTTACATAGTTAAATCAATAAAAAATGAAACGAT
>SAAL01000006.1 GCA_009929445.1 Bacteroidia bacterium | reverse complement strand
CTATAATTATGCGAAACACCTTCTATTTGGTGCATACAAGTAATTCCTTTTATATTTTTCAGACCTTCTCGATAGTTTTGGGCTACTTGTTTACGATGAGCGATAGCTCTATCTACTTGTCGTAAATTTAATAAACCATAAGCCGCTCTAATCTCGTCCATTTTGGAGTTAATGCCAGGCGCCATAACGGTTACCTCATCTTCAAAACCGAAATTCTTGAGATAATCAATTTGTTGTTTCATTTCGGCACTGTGACAAATCAAGGCTCCTCCTTCAATGGTGTTAAACACTTTGGTAGCATGGAAACTCAACGTGCTCATATCGCCCTGTTGTAAAATACTTCTCCCATCTACCTTCACCCCAAATGCATGGGCTGCATCATAAATCACCTTCAAATTATAGTTCTTGGCAAGGGCATCAATTTTCGCTGTATCGCATGGATTTCCATAGACGTGAACTGGCATAATAGCTACCGTATTTTCGGTAATGGCGGCTTCTATTTTGTTAGGATCAATGTTGCCTGTAATAGGATCTACATCCACAAAAACAGGCGTTAGGCCATTCCACCAAATAGCATGCGTGGTTGCCACAAAGCTATAAGGCGTAGTAATTACCTCGCCTTGGCGCAAATTAAGTGCTTGAAAAGCTGTAATCAGGGGCAATGTACCATTGGTGAAAATACTGATATACTTTACTCCCAGATAGTCACAAAGAGCCTCTTCAAGTTGTTGATGAAATTGCCCCATATTGGTAATCCACTTACAATCCCATATTTTTTGTAAATAAGGAATAAATTCGTCAAGAGGAGGAAGCAGCGGCGAAGTTACGGTGATTTGTTTATTAATATTTTCCATTTTTAAATTAGTCTTGACATAACTACATCATTTGGTATTGACCATTTTATTATTAGTCTGTATAATAATTTATAGGACCAGTTTCCATCTATTCCTAATTTAATCATAATTCTAATCCATAATCTGGCTACATTCAGTCTAATCATTTTTTTAGGTGAAAAATTATTATCGAATGACTTTAACACAAATGCATCCAATCTGAATAAGAATTTTAAGGATTGTTTTTGAAGCTGAACTTTTTTTCTTGCGTAATTTATAAGGTCTAATATATCATTTATTCCATACCGAAAAAATGAACCTGTACATTGTGGAGCGACCAATGCTTCTAATACAGGAAGTGTCCACAAGATTTTTTGATCGGTTTTCTCAAAATGAGATGCAGTTCCTTGATTGTAACGAGTATATACGAATCCACATGAATCAATTAACGCAACCTTTCCTTTACCTATATATTGAAATGTAATATCAACATCATCATATTGATAGAAAAAAACAGATTCCTTTCTCAAAGCTGATCTCCTCATACAACATGCCGAATTATGAATGTATGGTACCGTTCTGATAAATTCATCTATTGAAATGATTCTGTTTGAAAACATTTCAGCAGTAAAGACACTATCAGCTTCCTCAACAGATTGTCCCTCATTTCTTGATATATACCTTTGACAACAAATATTACATTCCGGATGCTTTTCCAACATTTCCACCTGACGTTTCAGACAATCATTTCCAATAAAAAAATCATCACCGTCAATATGTACTAAATAATCTCCTCTTGTAAATTTTAATCCGTTTAGTCTGTTATATCCAGCCCTGTCTGATGTCATTGCCGGATTACATTCATCCGAATTGCATTGAGTTGCTTGAATTACACGAGGATATTGCCGTTCATATTCCTGAGCCAGTTCATAAGTACCGTCACTCGATCGGTCATCGCTCAGAATAATCTCGTACTCAAAAGGAATCAGTTGGGCGAGCACACTGTCAATGCAACGTTTCAGTTCTGAGCGTTGATTGTGGGAAATGATGATGATGGAAAGAAGTGTATTCTGCATCAATATTTAATTATTCTTATGATTACGTATTTATTCTATGGGAATCTGGTAAAAGCTTTTTCCATTATTTCCTGTTCCTGGCGGGAAATGTGTTGTTCGCAGGCAATAGATTTCCAATTGGACACACTGGATTTTACATGTTGAATGATTGATTTGCCTTCAGTTTGATTGATACGAAACCACTCCGACACACTGAGTAATAAATCAAAATCCAATGAATTATCGCTATCATTAATATTGAGTTTCAAACCCATGGCATCAGGTTGCGGATTGAGGTCGTAGGCCGGAGACAACCGCCATCCGGCTTTAGTAAGTAAAAACGCATGATTTCGCAAATGATCATCCGCATTGGAAATGGCTATATTAAACGCAATTCGTGTCCATAGTTGTGTTAAATCTTCATTTGGCTGTGACCCGTAACGAATAATAAATTCGGCAAGGTGTAAATAGCTTACACCGGTAGAAGCATCATCCCCATCTTTATACCCCAACAAGGTCATAGCAGAAGCCATGTGAATACGCTTTGCCTGAATACGATCAAAACGCCTGGATAGAAAACTCGGATGACGACTACCAATTAAAATCAGTTTAGTTTCGGGCACTTCTATTCCACAACGTGCAGCCAGTTTATTTGCCAAATATTCCCATGCTGCTACATTTACTTCATCATGTGCACTTGGAAACTTAGCTATCCACAGTTGATTATTTTCATCCAGCACATTCGCTTTAGGTCTCGCTCCGCCTAAAGAAGAACCTGGTGCAAGCAACAGTTTAATCCATCTGTCTGATTGAATCGACTCATCTGTTTCTAATTGCTGAGAAGCATACTCTAACTCTCTTAAAATCGCCATAGGAGGAGTTGATAATTTAGCATCGTTATCAAGAAAGTGTCCATTGGGATCTAGCTTAAAACGCAAACCACCCATACGGGCATCATCAAATACGCCTAAAAGATAGTCTGATTCTCCTAAAGTGTGTGGTAATCTTTGCTCATTTCGGGCAACTATTGCTTCGCGACGCTTGAGTAACATCCGTCCCCAACGATCAGGAGAAGAATCAAGAAAAACGCCAAAATTAGGAGTATTTTCTTTTACATGTTGTGGTCCTCTAAAAGGCAACAGGTTTGGATCAAGATACAAGGAGCTATGATTTGTTATCCACGCTTTGTGGTATTCAAACCAAAACAGCTCTTTACCCCGCAACCATTGCGTGTGCAAGATACCCACCAAGGTAGGTTCGTTTAATCCTATCCAGTCTGCATATACAAAGATATCTTGTTTACTTTTCATGGTTACTTCATCAGTTTGGCATCCTGTAATTGACGACCGAGGGTATCTTCTGCTCCGATTTGTCGGAGTTGATAATCTAATCCTAACACAAAAAGCACTTTAAGGTATGTGCCGATAGCAACACCCTGATCGCCTTTCTCCACCTTAACGAGCGTGGAACGTGCTATACCGGCACGTTCTGAGACTTGCTCTGTAGATAAATTTCTACGCAAACGAGCCATCTGAATATTGCCACCCACCTCCTGCAAGGTACGCTCCTGACTTGGCAATAATATTGTTTTATGCTTTCCCATGAGTCACTGTATGCTTTGTATGCATATGCGAACAAAAATAGGCTTTTTTGTTTGAATACACAAACAAATCGACGATAGTATGTTGTTTAATTGGAACATTTTATCAACTCGCTTGCAAACGGAATCAGTTGGGCGAGCACACTGTCAATGCAACGTTTCAGTTCTGAACGTTGATTGTGGGAAATGATGATGATGGAAAGAAGCGGTTTTGACATTGTTTAAATTAATCAATTATTCGCCTTACAATATTGCCTTGTTTGTCTGCCAATATCCATTTACTCATTTCAGGATAACTGTGCCAAAAATCAGAAGGACTAATTTTGATGTTGTCACTTATTAATGCCGGTTTATATGAAAACGAACTCTTACTTGTTATTAGTAAATCTGCGTTAATAAAACTCAAGAATGTAAGTTGTGGATCCATATCGAGACAATAATGAACATTCGCAAACTTAGTGAATTCAGAAAAGTCAGACATTTTACCCTGCGAAAATAAATAAATATGAATCGGTTTGTCTGTTTTAACTATAGCATTCAAAGCATTTCTCAAGACGTTCACAAAATAGTCATTTGACGACCATCTCATTGTCAGATTCGGATCATTATTTGTCTGTCCTATAACAATATCTCCTCTGCGTGCATGAATTGCAATGTTGTAATTTGCATGATTATAAATATCAAAATCATCTTTTCTGGCTTTTGCCATATAGAACAATCTCCTTATGTCTTCAGCAATTCCATATTGATCGTTATACCGTTGGTCTTGTTCGACAACAAAAACGACTTTCTTTTTTCCGTATGAATCAATAATTCGACGAGTCAGTTCTACTTCCTTGGGTCTTTTTTCATCAAAGAGAGGTAGTCGAATTTTCTTGTAACCACATTTCTGCAAGTCCTTAACATGAGGGATATTATCACCGAATCCCAAAAAATTCTCCCAAACTGTCTGTGCAAATGCTGTATGAGCATAATGTAAATCAAATTGCTTTGAAAACCACAATCCGGAATTCCAATTTGACATTTGGTGTCCAATCCCAGCTCCTCTGTTTGGAACGGCTGAAAAATAATTATCCGGATTATGTATTTTAATTTTATGAAATAAATAATGCCAATAGGATGGATATAGATAATAATATAAGATGGTACCTGAAAGTTTCTCATTCAGGTGACACCAATAATCCATAAACCTATTTTTGACCTTAGATAATTTCATTTATTATTAATAGATTTAACTTTATGTTTGATATTTTTATAAAACATGGTTAATGAATCCTGTAAAAAATCAAATCCCAACAAATTTAGCATTTGAGGATAGTATAGAAACCCTTTAATTATTTTGGTATCATACACTCCCTTCCAAGTATAGTAATACCAAAACTTTTCATCCCTAGATAATTTGTATTTTTTCTTCAACAACTTAATTCCTTCTATATCCTGCTTCAATCTAATCAAGCACGACTCTGGATTTGCGATTCCTGTTAAAGTACCTTTTGATACAGAAATACAATAGGCAGTCAAATCAATCGCCTTATGTTTTTCTGAATACAATGCAACCTTAGCCATAAATACAACATCATTGCTATATCTTACTTCATTAAACTTAATATTATTCTTTGATAAAAATTCAAATTTAATTATTTTGCCTATTGGACTTGAATATAACAAAACCGGTTGGAAATTATCTCCTTTAATTGCTATATCAACTCTTCTACTGAATTCGTCTCCTCTATGTCCATCAGTTCCATCGGTGATATTGACACTATCAGCTTTATAGAAAATTACATCAGCATCCATATCAGAACACATATCCATCAATTCAGATATGCTTTCATGGAAAAAATCATCCGAATCCAAAAACAAAACCCACTTTCCAATGGCATGTTCCAAACCAACATTTCTCGCATAGCCTGCACCTTTACTTTTTTTTGTAAGATAGACTTCTGTATGCGGTTCACCCAAACCAGGGATATGTTCAAAATTAACTTTTTCAGCATCAGAATTGTCATCCACAACGATGATTTGTATGTCAGCGCGTTGCGGAATTGAATCCAAACATTTACGAAGAAGGTCTGGAGTGTTTTTGTGGGGAATGATGATTGAATAATTAATCATTTAAATTAAATAATCAGATTTATAATCAACATAAAAACATCTTTCCCTGTTGCGTCTTATCGCAATGTATAGTCCTACATTTGAAGAAAAACTTCCAACAAAACACTTTGCATTTGCCAACAACTCAATATCAGAAAAAAGTGAAATCATGTGAGACTGTTTATTAATTTTATCATAATTATCAAAGTCAGTCTGTTCATAACCTGTACTAATCTCTTTCGTAAGCGAATAAAAATTATATGCAGGGTAATTTGTACACAATATTTTTATCATCTTAAAATCATCTGTCGCTACATATACATTCATTATGTCGGTTTTATCTTTCAGTATTGACATGTAATTATCAATAGACAAAAAAGCAGCTTCTTTTATCTTGTCACCTCTTCTGATATGAATTCCGACATAATCCTTTGGCATTTCTATTTTTCCAATAGTATCATTTATGGCAGATTTGGTCTTTTCATTGTATTTCCACACCATTGAATTTAATATATTCAAAAAATCAAATTCGCTAATACAAGTATTATCACAAGGATTTGTAACAATTCTTTTTGTGGGATATTCAATTAAATCATTCCATATATCTTGCGTATATAAATCACATTTTGTTTCTTTTTTATGTTTCCTTACGATTTCCGTTTCCTCAAATTTATAATATGGCCTATAATACTTTTTATTCATTTTCAAGATTGTTTTAGTCAATCTTTTTAAATAAACTACAAAATCGGATGTTATTGGCTTTTCAAAATATCGATAATTATTTTTGTGATGAAAATCATCGTGAACTTCATCAAAAAACGGCTCAAAATAATCTTGCCATCCTTTTTCAAACCCAAAATTGGCGTCATCACAATATATATTAAATTGAATCTTATGAGTCAAGCAATACATCATTGCATACAACATATTATTGTACTCAGAAAAAAATCCCGCATCATATCCGAGATGATACACTAATTTACGATTTAAGCTTGAATTATATTCGTTAAACCATTCCTTTGTCATCTTGCCAATATCTTTATTTTCAAATTATTGAAATTCCTTTTACATGACCCAAACACTTACGAAGAAGGTCTGGAATATTTTTACTGAATGATGATTGAATAATTTACACTTACAGCCATACTAATCCCCCATTTTTATTAAGTTCTCTTGATTGTTTTATTTGTGTAAGAAATTCTATTTCCTTTTTATGTCTTGCAGCTTTTTTAAGCAACAATTTAAGTGTAGCTTTTCTCTCGGATAGTTTGTTTTTGGCTATTAATGTATCAATATCCAATTCAAGATTTATGTTTCCCAATTCAATTTTTCGCCATCGTTGTTCATCTGTAAATGTTTGATTCCGATATTCGGTTTCACTATTTTTGCGAAACTCCCGGTCGTGACAAATAGTACATTTTGTATTTATGCCTATTTCAAATCCATGGTACAATACACGCTGACAATAGTTGGTATCTTCTCCGTAATGCGTAAACAATGAAGTATCAAATCCCCCTACTCTATTGATGCATGACGTACTAATCAGCCAGGCTGCTGCATTGACAAACGGCAAGTGATAAAATGATTTGAACCGATTGAAATACAAATCAGAAGTAAATTCTGTAGGCATATAATCAATAAACATCCAATCCAAACCCGATTTATCTCCATTCAAATGCAGTGGAGAAACGATGCCTAATGCAGGTTGCTCTTCAAAATCCCCCGGAAGATGAGATAATGTATCTTCTTCAACCCATGCATCCTGATTTAACAAGAATATATAATCTGCCCCGTGAGCTAAGGCATATTTAATACCTGTATTATTGGCTTTAGCAAAACCCAAATTTGTGGTCGATTCAATCAGGTGAACATCCGGAAAATTTTTCTTAATGTATGCAACCGTATTATCGCCCGACGCATTGTCTATGACAATAGTATGCACTGGTAGAGAGGAAGTTTGTAAACTGCCTAAACATTTGTCTACCCATCGCATACCGTTGTAGGTAACTACTATTGCATAGATTTTCATATTAAAAAGGCTTATTTATCAATTTAATCATTTATTAATCTTTTTAGCACATATAATTCCAAAAACATTAATTAATACCCCTTTATTCATCCTTTTGCGAATCTCAATGTCAAAAATATTCTAGTTGTCATCAATAAATAGATACATCAATACTTTAGCAAAAGCAAATTCAACATTGTATTTCAAGAATTTCGGATTGGGAAAACAAATTATTAGAGATTAGATGTTTTTTGATCATTTTTCCAGGCACGAATTATTCCTTTTCTGAAATAAGGATACTTCAACTCATCTAAGTTAAATAACATATATCCGTCAGAAAATTCAGTATTGTAACCATATTTCTCAAACATTTCTTTCAATTTTTCTGCATCATTTTGTTTATGATATGTACAACAAGTCAATTTAATATTATCATTATTCTGTAAAAAATCCTGACTTTCAGCTATTACAGAAGTTTCATATCCTTCAATATCCATTTTAATAAACAAACTCTCTTCTTTTTCGTTTTTAAGAGCTGATGACAAAGTAATTGTTGTTTCAGAATCGATATTTGATACTAATTTGTTTATAATAATTACTTTTTCTTTGTAGGGATTAAAAGTAGCTCTTAATGCATCTAACCATTTTTCATCTGACTCAAACAAATAAACCTTTTTCACTTTGTCAACCACATCTAATGCAAATAAAGCTTCTGCACAACCAACATCAACAAAAACATCTCCATTATTTACATAAAACATATCAGTTTGATATTGATGTGGAGCTTTTTCTTTATAACCACCACCCAAAATATTTTCATTTTCAATGAAATTCACATAAATTTCACCAGCTTGTTCTTCAGTTAAGAAACCTGGAAAATATAGTTTTTTTTGATTATGATACACATACGGCAATTTTAATGAAATATCATAACCCGATTGAATACCTTTGTGTTTTTTTATTTGTTTGTAAGGAAAAACAAACAAATTTTCATTTTCTCTGATATAATTCAATTCTTGACTGTATAAAACTGAGAAATCACTATTCTCTAATGCTGAACGCATAATTTTTTCATACAGCAATTCTTTCTTTAACAATGAAATTTTATCTTTTAATAAATTTAAATCTTCGTTTATATTTTTAATTTCACTTTTAAAGATATTATCATCTTTATGTAAATCATACTTCATGGAAGAATAAAGATTTCTTAACCATTTAATTATACTAAGTTGATGTAATTTATTTAACATTTTAATCTAAAATTATTGTTTCTGATTGAAAAGCAACATTTCCCCATCCTTTATTCCATAAAGCATAATATTCATTTGATTCAGAATCAAATTTATCTATCTTAAATGTCAATATATCACTAATAATGTCATAATCTGTTTGACCTGTAGAATAATTCCCGGTTCCTAATGAAAAAGAAGTTTTATATTCTGCTATGGCTAAATTATGGTTTATCAAAGTGAATTTAATCATTTTTTCTTCGTCTCTTTTTATAGAAAAAAAACTATTCCCTGAAACACTGCCAATCGGAATATCGTCCATCGTAAATACAGTAGTATTTAATCGAAAAGAATCAACATTTCGATTCGCTTTTACTTTAAAAAGAAATTCAATGGGTTCATTTGTTGCAAATACATTTTTATTTTTAAACAGATGTGCGGAAATGAATTGAACATTTAATGGCATATCTTTTTTTCTGTTTTTTTCACTGATTATTACTGAAATTTCCTGTGTAATTTTATCAGTTTTCAGATAGTAATCTATCGCCTCATCTACTTCACCTTTGTAATCAACTATTCCATCTTTCAGCACAACTGCACTTTTACAAAGATTCCTAACCGCACCCATATTATGGCTCACAAACAGCACCGTTCTCCCCTCGCCCTTGCTTACATCCTGCATTTTGCCGATGGCTTTCTTTTGAAATTCGGCATCGCCTACGGCAAGGACTTCGTCCACCACTAAGATTTCAGGTTCGAGGTGGGCTGCAATGGCAAAGCCCAGGCGTACGGTCATCCCGGAGGAGTAGCGTTTCACTGGAGTATCTAAATAACGTTCTACCCCAGAAAAATCGACAATTTCATCTAATTTTCGAGCTATTTCATTCTTCGACATCCCCAAGATGGCTCCATTCATATAGATATTCTCGCGTCCCGTCATCTCCGGGTGGAAGCCTGTGCCTACTTCGAGGAGTGAGGCTATGCGTCCGCGGGCTTTAATGGTGCCGGTGCTGGGCGTGGTTACTTTGGAGAGGATTTTCAGCAGGGTAGATTTCCCGGCGCCGTTCTTCCCGATAATGCCCAGCACATCGCCCTGCTCCACTTTAAAATCAATATCGCGCAGCGCCCAGACGTATTCGCTCTCGCCACGGTGCGCACGGTCGTTTACCTCGCCTATCTTCAAATAAGGATCTTCCTTCCCCAGAATGTTCATCTTCCACCAGCGGTTGAGGTCGTGGCTGAGGGTACGCGTGGAGACAAGGCCCAGGCGGTATTGTTTACTAATATTATTAAACTCAATTGCAGTACTCATCGATACGAATTTTACGAATTAATGCGAACCTGCCTTGTTTATCCCTGCCTGCGGCAGGCAGGCCGACATGTCGGGGCCGCAGGCAAGTTTTACGAATTATGGTTTTAGATTTTTCAAACGATCAGCATTATTCAGGATATTGAGTTGATACGTTGCGATAGTTGTTAATTTATAAAAACGCTCAATTTTATCTATATTTTCTTTAATCAGTTCAGCATTATGGGTTTCGAGATTCGAAAGTACTGCCAATTGATTGATTGTAGCAAAATCACGAATATTTTTATTCTCCCTGACTAGCTCAGAATTCGCTTCACGCCATTGTTTAGCTGTGCAGCCAAAGAGAGCTACATTAAGCAAGTCGGCTTCTTCTGCGTACAATATCCATTCAGTTTGTTTTGACAAATTACTTTGCGGAATTATGTGTTGTTTTATGGCATCTGTTTGAATTACGTAATTAGCTTTTGATAAAATTCGTCGTACATTCCATTCTATTTGATAAATGTTGCTTTCTGCTTCTTTTAATCGTTGATATTCCTTAATAAGATATAACTTAAAAACCGGACTGATAGCCGATCCAAACTCAAACGCAATATCTTTATGAGCATAAGTGCCTCCATATCGACCAGATCGTACATACATTCCGGTGGCATTGGTCTTATCAATCCATTCACTAACACTTAAAACAAAACTGGGAAGTCCGGCTTGCATTTTAAAGTGGTCAAATTCGACCACTTTAAAATTTACATTGTACATCATCTCCCATGTCCCGATAAATTCAAGTGTTGAACGGGTACGAATCCAGTTCTTAATCACATCAGCAGCCCGGGCATCACCTTGTTTAGCTTTAGCCATATCAGTAATACAAATATAATCATCATCATTCAATGTAATGACTGAAACAGGGATATTCTGAATTAGTAATGAATTATTCTTTGCTGTCATGTTTTAGATACGAATTATACGAACCTGCCTTGTTTATCCCTGCCTGCGGCAGGCAGGCCGACATGTCGGGACCGCAGGCAAGTTTTACGAATTTAATACACGTTTATATTTCAGGCTTGGTACGCCAAAGTTAACTATTAATCCGAGTTGTAATTTTGTTGCCTTTAAATAATTTCTTGTTTGTTCAATATTGTCATTATGAATAAAAATAGCAGCCTTCAATTCTACAATTATTTTGTTGTAACATACATAATCGGCTTTGAAAGACTTTTTTAATTGTTGTCCGTCAAAATCGATTTTCAATAGTTTTTCACGTTCATAAGGAATTTTTTCTTTTATAAATTGCTTTTCGAGAGCTTCCTGGGCTCCCTCTCTATCGGAGAGGGCGGGGGGTGAGGTCAGAAAACCCGCTCCCAATTCTGTATGCACCTTCATACACGACCCTATTATTTTATAACTTTCGTCCTTATACAATATATCCACCATCTTAATTCGTTCTTTCTTATTCGTAAAATTCGTATTAATTCGTCTAATTCGCATTAATTCGATTTTTTACTGTTTGATTTACCTGTTTTTCCGCTATACCGTGTGAGGCTCTGTAAGCCACTCCTTTAAATTCTACTTAGCCACAATCCTAATAAACGGTCGTAAACCATATAGCCTTTTTCCGATTTGTAAATAAGTTCCTTTTCAATTAACTTATTCAATGCCCGGGTTATACTACTCACATTTTTAAGTCCATATTTAGATATAAACACACCGGCATTGATTTGCTGCACCAATTTTTCTTTTGCCACTGCTTTCAGCAAATTAACCTGTACCGACGAGTAAGCATTGAGCAATTCCTGATAACTGTATGCATTTTCGTCGAGCAATTGCTGTAGAGCCTCGAACACAAATTGCGGTTCGTCAATCTTTTTGCGATATTCATACAAACGGTTTAATAATGCTTGCACATACCAGGTATGCCCTTCGAAAAGCGTATAAATAGTATTGAAACAAGCTTCGCTTATAGTTAATCCTGCTTTTTGAAAATGGGCTAAAGCAAACTGATAATACTGTTCACGATTCACCACATCTAACGACATGAGTTGGGTACTTTGATAAAATGGTCGTTTGGCCGACAGAAAAATCTCATTCATCAGATGCTGTCGGCTACCGGCAAATATAAATTTCACATTGGTCGAAAACTGTATATAGGAGCGTAACAATGCTTCTGTACCTTTCTCGGGATATTCGGCAATCTGCTGAAATTCGTCGATGGCAATATAGCAACGCTTGCCCGACTGCTCAATATACGCAAAAACCTCCTGCAAACTGTTTTTTTCCATTGCAGGTTCAATTTTCACACTTAATTCGGGTTGGCCATTCAGTGAATCGTACGAAAGAACCGGTCGGAAGCTTTTGAAAAAGGCTGCAAATTTATTCATTGCCTTTTCCAAATTTGCATCAGCTTTTCCCAATACATTTTCGGAGAATATTCTCACAAAATCATTCAGGTTTTGAGTAGGATATATATCCATATAGATACATACAACTTTGCTATCGCTTTCGGTCAGTTTATGAAAAACATGGTGTATCAGACCTGTTTTGCCATAACGCCGCGCACTCATTAGCGACACATTCCGGTCGTTATTCAGGGCTGAAGTGATTTTTGCAGTTTCAGTTTCCCTGTCGCAAAAATAATCGGGACTGTGATAACCCGCAATTAAAAATGGATTGTACGGTTTATTCGTTTTCATGCGTTAATAATTTGTTTTTTAGTTGTCGCATGGAACTCGCATGCCAATTTTCATCTGAATTGACGAATGCTTGCGTTCATGCTCGTTTCATGCGTTCATTATTACGCTATTTATACATCTTTCAAAGCATATATTCGGTTGACATTCTTGTCCATTATTACTTCGAATGACAAACTTACAAATAATATCGCAAAATGCGATACGCAAAGTGCGATATTAATAATTATTACTTAAATAGGCGACGTTTTTACTATCCACACTTTCGATCGTTTTTTGCAAGCCATCGGCGTTGTTGCGGTTAATGGTGATGATGGAGAGTTTCATTATTCGCTATTTTTTATTCTTACTACCCTTCGTTTCCTAACAGCCTGTCCCGTACTATTTGTCGGGAAGGGGTTTGTATTTTTTGTTTCCAGCAAAGTATTATATCCGGGAAAAAGCAAAACCTTTATTGCGTTTGAAACGCTGAACCATTTACCCCTCGTTAGGAAACGAGGGGAAGTGTGCATGGACCTTCATACAGGCTCCTATTATTTTATAACTTTCGTCCTTATACAGTATATCTGCCATTCTTAATTCGTGTAATTCGCTTTAATTCGCGTAATTCGTCTTAATTCGTGTAATTCGAATGTATTAAACAGTATCCATAAAACTCCGTTGCACCTTATTAAATACCAGTATCCCCACAGCGAGCAGCACCACCATAAAACCGAAGCTATAGCCGAGCATGGTCCAGCTGAAAGTGCCTACGCCCAGAGCGCCGTATTTGAATGTTTCCACGATGGAGGTGATGGGATTAATCATCATAGCCAGGCGGATTTTCTCATTGGTGATGGTGCTGAGTGGGTAGATAATGGGTGTGGCATACATCCAGAGCTGCACCACGAAGGTGAAGAGGATGGTCATATCGCGGTACTTGGTAGTCATGGACGAAATGATAATGCCAAAACCGAGCGCCAGACCGGCCAGCATCACAATCAGAACGGGGAAAAGAAGTACGTACCAGTTGGGTTTGACGGGCACACCTGACACCAGGTAAAACACATACACTACCAGAAAAAGGCTGAGTTGAATGCCAAGCCGGAGCAGGTTGGATGTAACCACCGAGAGCGGCACAATAAGGCGCGGGAAATAGACCTTGCCGAAAATCCCCTGGTTATTGAGGAACGTGTTGGAGGTTTTATTCAGGCAATCGGAAAAATACTGCCAGCACAGGATGCCTGAGAGGTAGAAAAGCGCCTGTGGCAATCCGTCGGTACTGATACCGGCAATGCCTCCAAAAACGACCATATACATCACCATGGTAAAAAGCGGCTGTATGAAAAACCACGCCGGTCCGAGGATGGTTTGTTTGTACTGTGTGACGATGTCGCGCTTTACAAACATGCTGAACAAATCGCGGTATTGCCAGATTTCTTTCAGGTTGACTTCGAAAAGCCGGTCTTTGGGTTTGATGACGGTGGTATAATCTTCCATTTCTTTTTTTAGTAATCAGTGATCAGTGAAGTGTGATCAGTAAACAGTAAACGATAAACGATTAGTGCTTCAACAGGCTCAGCAACCTACAGTTAACGATTAATTTTTAAACTTTTTTTGATGTTATGATGCTTGCTGTTATCATTTTCATTAATTCTATGCAATCATCATTAACATGCTGAAAATCTTCTTTTGTTATATATTCTGATTTTACCAGCAATTCTAACCAGTATATTGTTTCATTACATTCCTATTGAACAATTCCATATTTATGAACAAAATCAGCCCTACTTTCTGCATGTTCTGCTTCTCTTTGTAATGCCCGGAGGCAGTTCCGCTTCGTAATAATTGTTTTGAAATGACAAATTCATTTTTATGTAGAACTAACGACTTATACAATTCAATAACTCGTTGTGCAAAAATAAAAACTTTTCTCTTTCAACACAGAATAACCGATATTACTTTTATTGTTAATCGTCAATCACTTATCGTTAAAAATTGGTCAGTAATAGTTAATTAATCGTTAACCGATTATCAATATTCGTTAGCATTTATGTGCAAATATAGTTGAATTTTTTCTTAATGATAAATTTCAGCCGTACCAGAATTGAATTTTAGCTGAAAATTCCTTTCTATTGTCACTTTTTTAAATTTTTTCAGTAGATTTGCATTCATTTATACGGAAGAATGAAGAAGTAACAAGTTATGTCTTCTTCTGAAATAGGCTTACAAAAAAAAGATACAACGTAATAAACCTGGCAAACTAAATTAAATAAAATAAATATGACCGAAAAAATTATTACCTCGCTGCGTGAATCAAAAAAAGCACGCTGGACAGCCCTTGCCGTAGTAGCATTTACCATGTTTTGCGGATATTTCATTCAGGATGTACTTTCGCCTATCAAGCGAATGCTCGAAACCGACCTTAACTGGACAAGTACCGACTTTGCCATTTTCCGTTTTTCGTACGGCTGGCTTACCGTGTTTGCATTTATGTTGATCATCGGAGGAATCATTCTGGATAAACTGGGAGTACGGATAACCGGTATTTTAGCTACGCTTATCATGGTGTTGGGTACAGGTATAATGTATTTTGCATTGATTTCTCAAACCCTGGCTACTGAAAACTGGCACATTCTGTTTTGGGATATGAAAGCTCAGGTATTTATTGTATCCATCGGGTTTTCAATATTCTGTCTGGGGGTAGAAATAGCGGGTATCACGGTCTCAAAAGTGATTGTGAAATGGTTCAAAGGGAAAGAATTAGCCCTTGCTATGGGACTTGAGATGGCAACGGCACGTATGGGAACCGGTCTGGCTCTTGGCGTAATGCCTTTTGTAGCTGTTTCTTTTGGTTTCTCGGCACCGATGTTTCTGGGACTGATTTTGATTACAATCGGCTTCCTGGCTTTCGTGCTTTATACTTTTATGGATAAGAAACTGGATGCTTCAGAATTTAATCCCGTAGCTGAAGTAACCTCCGACGAAGATAAATTTAAACTTTCTGATATAAAATATATCCTGAAAAATAAAGGATTCTGGCTGATAGCACTTCTGTGTGTGCTCTTCTATTCAGCTGTATTCCCATTTTTGAATTACGCTGCCGATTTGATGATTAACAAATTTGGCGTAAATGAAAAATTTGCAGGACTTATCCCGATGCTTTTGCCTTTTGGAACTATCATTCTTACCCCGTTTTTCGGAAATCTATATGATAAAAAAGGAAAGGGTGCCACCATTATGATTATCGGTTCCTTACTGTTGATTTTTGTTCATACCATATTTTCAATTCCATTCTTAAATCAGCCTATCATTGCTATTATTCTGGTTGTGATTTTAGGCATTGGTTTCTCACTGGTACCTTCGGCCATGTGGCCTTCTGTACCGAAAATCATTCCCGAGAAACAACTGGGTTCTGCCTACGCACTTATTTTCTGGATACAGAATATCGGGCTGATGTTTATTCCGCTTATTATCGGATTAGTGCTGGATAAATACGGCATCATCGGAAAAACCATCGAAAACGGAAAAACGGTAACACATTACAATTATACCATTCCAATGTTGATTTTCACCTGTCTGGGCTTGCTGGCTTTGATATTTGCATTCATGCTGAAAGCCGAAGACAAGAAAAAAGGCTACGGACTGGAACAACCGAATATAAAGAAATAAAGCCCTCCAGCCCCCTAAAGGGGGAGCAAAAAGGTGCTACAATTAATTTATTATTCAATTACATAATCAGAAATTATTATATTAACTTCAAAAAAAACGCGCTATGATTCCCCTCTTTAAAAGTCCCTCCCTTGTGGGGAGGGATTTAGGGAGAGGCTGGGGGTTAGGGGGCAGAAATATTATGGAAGAATTACTAAAAGAAGTAACCGCCCGGGCACAGGTATGGCTCGACGGTAATTACGATGCTGAAACAAAAGCTGAAGTAAAAAAACTGATGGATGCCGAAGACAAAACGGAATTGATTGAGTCGTTTTACAAGGATCTGGAATTTGGTACTGGCGGACTGCGCGGAATAATGGGCGTAGGAACCAACCGGATGAACATTTACACAGTGGGTGCTGCCACGCAGGGTTTGAGCAACTACCTGCTTTCGCAGTTCCCCCACCTGCCGCAAATCAGTGTGGTCATCGGACACGACTGCCGCAATAACAGCCGGAAATTTGCCGAAATTTCGGCCAATATTTTCTCCGCCAACGGCATCAAAGTCTATCTCTTTGAAGACCTCCGCCCTACTCCTGAAATTTCATTCGCCATTCGTCATTTCGGTTGTCAGAGCGGCATTATTCTTACCGCCTCCCACAATCCGAAAGAATACAACGGCTACAAAGCCTACTGGGACGATGGCGCACAAATGATAGCCCCGCACGATGAAAATGTAATCACCGAAGTGATGAACATTAAAAACGTGAACGACATCAAATTTGAAGGAAACAATGAATTGATTCAGATAATCGGTAAAGAAGTTGACCGTATGTTTCTGGAAAAAATCAAAACGCTGATCCTTTCGCCCGAAGCCATTGAGCGCAACAAGGACCTGAAAATAGTGTACACACCCATTCACGGCACAGGTATCAAACTCATACCTGATGCGCTTCGCTCGTTCGGTTTCACTAACATCATCGACGTGCCCGAGCAAAACATGATTAGCGGTAATTTTCCAACGGTGGTTTCGCCTAATCCCGAAGAACCGGCTGCTCTGGCGATGGCAGTACAAAAAGCCCGTGAAACCGATGCCGATATCGTTATGGCTTCTGACCCCGATGCCGACCGCATAGGTATCGCCATCAAAGACGACAAAGGCGAATGGATTCTGGTGAACGGCAATCAGACGTTCCTTATTTTTATCTATTATTTAATCACCAAATGGAAAGAACTCGGCAGACTTACCGGCAATGAATATGTTGTAAAAACCATCGTTACTACCGAAGTAATGGCGGATGTAGCCCGCAAAAACGGAGTGGAATACTACGATTGTTTCACCGGGTTCAAGTGGATAGCTGCCGTAATGCGCGAGAACGAAGGCAAGAAAACCTATATTGGCGGCGGTGAAGAAAGCTACGGATTCCTGGCTGAAGATTTTGTGCGCGACAAAGATGCTGTTTCTGCATGTGCTCTGATGGCTGAAATCGCAGCCTGGGCAAAAGACAACGGCAAAACATTGTTCCAATTACTGCAGGACATCTACATTGAATACGGTTACGGAAAAGAAAAAGGCATATCGGTAGTTCGCAAAGGAAAATCGGGTGCCGAAGAAATTGTACAAATGATGAAAAATTACCGTGAAAATCCTCCAAAAGAGATTGCCGGTTCGAAGGTAGCTACCATCAAAGACTTCAAAACGCTGAAAATGACCGACGTGGGCACCGGTACAATAACCGATCTGGATATGCCTGCCACCTCAAACGTTTTACAGTTCTTTACCGAAGATGGCACCAAAATCTCCGTTCGTCCGTCGGGTACTGAACCGAAAATCAAGTTCTACATAGAAGTTCGAGGCGAAATGAAAACACGCGCTGATTATGATGCAGCAGAAGCTGCTGCCAATCTGAAAGTGGAAGCAGTACGCGCTTCAATGGGAGTGTAATACCCCCTAGCCCCCTAAAGGAGGAATCAAAAAACGTATATCAAAGTTATTGTATATCGGAATTTATATTGCGTATTTAGGTGTTTACCTAAATACGCAATTTTTACTTCCATATAAAGTTTTTTGGGGAAGTGAGCAATATGGTCTTTATCAAAATTACAATATCATTAACAAAATCGAATTAACCGTACTTAATTCCCCTTTAGGGGCTAGGGGCAAATATGATCCGTTATCTCAATTATAATACTTTACTGAAATCCGAATTCTCTGAACGTGTTCAGAAAATCTCCATCAATGCCGGCTTCACCTGTCCCAACCGCGACGGTAGTAAGGGCACCGGAGGCTGTACGTATTGCAACAATCAGAGTTTCAGCCCTGGCTATGCCAAACCGGTAAAATCAGTATCCGAACAGGTTGAGGAAGGTATTGCTTTCTTTCACCACAAGTACGAGTCGCAGGTTTATCTGGCTTATTTCCAGAGCTACACCAATACATACGACACCTCCGAAAACCTGATAAAAATCTACCGCGAAGCACTCTCTCATCCGAAAGTGGCTGGAATAGTGGTGGGAACAAGACCTGATTGCATCAATGATGAACTGCTCGATTACTTCGCGGAACTGAATAAAAGCAAGTATGTGATGATAGAATATGGTGTGGAAAGCACCTGTGATGATACGCTGCAACTTATCAACCGCGGGCACGACTATGCCGGCTCCGAAGAAGCCATTATTAAAACTGCCGAAAGAGGACTTCGCACCGGCGCACACCTCATTTTGGGTCTTCCCGGAGAAAACAGGGAAACAATACTCACACACGCTGATAAAATCTCAAAACTCCCGCTCACGGCTGTCAAACTGCATCAGTTGCAATTAATCAAAGGCACTGCTATGGCTCGTCAGTATGCCGAAAATCCCGGGTGGTTCCACATGATGACAGCAGAGGAATACATCGAACTGGTCATTGATTTTCTCGAAAAACTCAATCCGGCAATTGCCGTGGAACGATTCGTGTCGCAATCGCCCGAAAAACTGCTTATTGCACCCAACTGGGGATTGAAGAACTTTGAATTCGTACACAAAATTGAGAAACGTTTAGCCGAAAGAAATACCCGACAGGGAAGAAAATACATGACCCCGATTACCCGAAACGAGTTTTCAGAGAGAAAATGAAAGTGGGCGACTGGGGTCAAAAGGAAAGTAAAAAACAAATGATCAAAAACTCACCAGAAATAACTGAGAAGAAATTCATATATATCTGCCAACAGAAGAATTTGGGCATCAAATACTGTCAGCCTCTATCTTCAGAATTTCCATGATATCCACATCATCGTTCGGATTTTCCTGCTGGCGCTGAACACATTGTCTGATTTTTTTACGGAATTTCCAGCAGGTCATCGGATTTATTTCCAGTTTATCGGAAAGTTCGGCTGCAGACATTTTTCTTTTTTCAAAACAAACTGTATATACGATGTAAAACGCCTTATTAAGCGGAAATTTACAATTGTGGAATATGGTATTGGCTGTAGCAGACTCTTCTTTTTTGCAGCGCGTACAGCGGCGCGAAGCATAACTCTTCCCCGAACAATAATTGGTATGACCACAATTGCGGCATACAAAACCATTCTCCCACTTTACATCGGCTATAAACTGATGTGCTTTGTCACTGTCGGTGCAAAGGCTCTGGATAAATTCGGGCTTTAAATTTTTCTTCAACATTTTTATAAAAAGAAATATAATTGTAACTTTGAAACTGTAAAAACAGGGAATTAAAAAACGGAAAACGGGGAGATACAACCCTTTATGACTACAAAAGTAATAATTTTTTTTCAAATAATAAACTATCGAATCTACGGTGATATTATTGTAATACAAAATAAAATATTTACCTTTGCAGCGAAATTTGAAAGTTACCTTTTAAAACAATTTCATATATGCTGATTGAAAACAACACCGGACAAAAAATAAATGTTAACTCACTGAAAATGACCACTCAATCTATCAATGAGCGTTATAGCAGCCTGAGCGAAACAAGTTGCTGTCTTTCCTGTGGCGGTGCCATCAATCATGCTCAGGTTAAGACCGGCGAAACATGCCTGGATTTGGGCAGCGGGCGCGGCAACGATGTAATCCGTATGGCCGAGGCAGCAGGTGACAGCGGTTTTGCTTACGGTATTGATCTCTCGGACGGAATGGTGGCCAAAGCACGCAAAAATATCGAAAAATTTGGCGTAAAAAATGTCCAAATCATCCAGTCGGAAATGGAAAAACTGCCACTGACCGACAACAGCATCGATGTAACCATATCAAACTGCACGATTAACCACAGCCGAAACAAAGAAAGTGTGTGGAGTGAGGTGTATAGGGTGTTGAAACCCGGAGGCAGATTTGCAGTAAGTGATATCTATGCCACTTCGCCCATTGCCGACGAATACAGATACGATCCGGAAGCCATAGCTGAATGTTGGGCTGGTGCCGTTACCCGCGCCGAATACCTCACCATGCTCGAAGAAGCCGGTTTCTGCAATATAAAAATTCTGGAAGAAAGTGCTCCATACGCCAAAGGAAAAGCCGAAGTGGCAAGTTTCACAGTGTACGGAGAGAAACACTCCTAACCCCTTAAGGGGAAAAAGATTTTTGGACTTTTTAATTTTATATACAAACCAGGCTCTCAACTCCCATATAGGAGTTGGGGGTAAATAATTATCAAAATGAAAAGTGTAGTAAAAAAAGGACGTGAAGCTAAAAACGTGAAAGAACCAAAGCAAGCTCAATGCTGTGCTAAAGTATCGAAATACGTTGCCGGTTGCCACGACTAAAAAACCCCGGCCCCTGAAGGGGAAAATTCTCCTTCAGGGGCTTTTTGTTGAAAAATTATTTTCAAAATCTCTTTGTTATCAATTTGACTGAAAGAATTTTTTATAAAAAAACCAACGGCAACGCCTTGGATTTTAATGATAATGATGATTTGACACCCTGAAAGGGCAATTCAGATACAATATAGTTTTTTTTTTACATCAAGATTTTCGCAAGTGAACACAAAGCAAAGCTCCCCTTCAGAGTTTAGGGCTACATCCAAACACAATATTATCACACCAATTGCCGACAGTGATGATTTTTTCATTGTAAATCCGCTTCACGGAAGTGCCGATATTATTACGGCTCATGAATTGGAAATGCTTCATAATCAGTACGATGAGAAAGGAAACTTTGCAGACAGGAAGTACCTGATTGACGAACAGGAAGAAGCAAAAGCCTTCAAAATGGCCTACCTGGATTTTCTTGACAATCGGGATGAAGATGAAATTCAGCTGTTTTTCGTGCCGAATTATTCCTGTAACTTTGCCTGTTACTATTGCTATCAGGAAGGTTACAGCCCTTCGGAAAGCAAACTGACCACTGAAGTGGTGGATGCTTTTTTCGATTACATCAGTACCGAATTTGCCGGACGGAAAAAATACATCACCGTTTTTGGAGGCGAACCGTTGCTTCCGGGCGATAATCAGCGCAAAGTAATCGAATACCTTGTTGAGAAAGCAAACGAAGCCCGCCTTGATCTGGCATTTGTAACCAATGGTTACACGCTCGCATCGTATGTGGAACTCTTCAAAACCGCTTTCATCCGCGAAGTGCAGGTTACGCTGGATGGCACAAAAGCTGTTCACGACAGCCGTCGTTACCTGAAAGGCAGACAATCCACCTTCGACAGAATTATTGAAGGCATTGACGCTTGTCTTGAAAACAACATTTCCATCAACCTGCGTATGGTGGCCGATAAAGATAACCTCGGTAATCTGCCCGAACTGGCACGTTTTGCTATCGGGAAAGGATGGACAAAATCGCCGCTCTTCAAAACACAGATTGGCCGGAACTACGAACTGCACGTGTGCAACAGCTCGCCGGACAGGCTTTACTCCAGAGCCGAAATGTACCAGCGAATCTACGAAATGATGCAGGAACATCCGGAAATCATTGAATTCTACAAACCCGGATTCTCTATTGCTAAATATATTGCCGAACACGAAGAACTTCCGTCGCCGCTTTTCGATAGTTGCCCCGCCTGCAAAACCGAATGGGCATTTGATTTCTCAGGAACAATCTATTCCTGCACAGCTACTGTGGGCAAAAAAGGCGAAGAACTCGGTACGTTCTACCCCGTCGTTTCGAAAAATGATGACGCCATCAGCCAGTGGCAGGACAGAGACATCACTACCATCGAAAAGTGTAAAACATGCGATGTGGCGCTGGTTTGCGGTGGTGGATGTGCTTCGGTGGCTAAAAACAAGAACGGCAACACTAATTCACCCGATTGCCGACCGATAAAAGAACTGCTCAGTCTGGGAGCGAAAGCGTATTTAGCCCCCTAAATTCCTCCTCACAAGGGAGGAACAATTAAAGAGTATAATATTAGTTTCAAAAATTTAAACCAAATTCAATCAATTATAAAATTAATCTATTTTAATATATGAACAAATGAACATATATTAACTTTATTTGTTTGATAAATAAAAATAAAAAAAGAATAATAACACAATTGTAATTAAAAAAAGGTCTTTGAAGTCTCCCTTGGGGGATTTAGGGGGCCGATAGATTTTATTATGAAAGAAATTAATGCATCCGATTTTCAGCAGGAAGTACTTGAATCAGGCAAGGTAGTACTCGATTTTTATTCCACAGAATGTCCTCCCTGCGAGGCTTTGGCTCCAAAATTTGAAGCTTTGAACGAACTTTATGGCGAAAAAATTAAATTTTTGAAGATTTTCCGTCAGGGAAACCGCGAACTGGCAACCCGGCTCGGTGTAAGTTCTTCGCCTACACTGTTGTTTTTTGATAACGGAAAACAAATTCTCGACACCATCAGCGGTGGAATTAAGAAATCCGAAATTCAAAGCCGTCTGAATCAAATGATTACCGCCGAAGAAGTGGAAGAGATTCGCGCAAAACAACAACCCATCGTTTCCGAATACGATGTGGCGATTCTGGGCGGAGGCCCTGCCGGATTGACTGCCGGACTTTATCTCGGACAAGCCAAACTGAAAACTGTACTGATTGATCCGGCTCTTCCGGGCGGATATATGGGTACCACGCATCAGGTTTCAAACTATCCTGGATTCGAGCAACCGCAACCGGGCTTTATGCTGGCGCATTATATGAGTGAACAAACAAAGCACAACGGCGCCGACTTCAAAGTGGCCGTAGATATCACTTCGGTAGATCTGGCAAAAAAGGAGATAGTAATCGACGAATTTGAGACCATCAAAGCCAGGAAAATCATCATCGCCACCGGAACAACTCCGAACACGATGAATGCACCCGGCGAAGTGGAATTAAAAGGAAAAGGTATCTCCTACTGCGCAACCTGCGATGCCAAATATTTTGACGATAAAGACGTTGTGGTAATCGGTGGTGGTAATTCAGCGGTGGAAGAAGCTCAATTTATCACAAAATTTGCTAAAGATGTGAGAATGGTTCATCAGTTTGATAAACTGACAGCCAACCAAACGGCCATTGAGAATTTACAGAAAAACGATAAAATTTCAGTAATGTACGAATTTGAACCACGTAAATTTGAAAAACGGGACGATAAAATGGTTACTACCGTTGAAAATCTGAAAACAAAAGAGTTGACTGAACTGGTATCTGACGGTGTATTTGTGTTTGTTGGGTTCAAAGCCAACGTTTCGATGCTCGGAAACACCATTCCGGAACTGGACAATTGGGGTTACATTAAAACCAATGAAGACATGCAGACAAGTATCCCGGATGTGTATGCTATTGGCGACATTATCAGCAAAAAATACCGCCAAATCACCACGGCTGTAGCCGATGGAACTATTGCGGCCATGTCTATATCAAAGGAATTGAAATAAAATGATTGGGAATTTTTATCAATATTCAGAAAATCTGGCTTCGGGAGCGCAACCCACCGAAGAAGAAATCGCAGAACTGAAAAAAGACGGGTTTGAAGTGGTTTTCAACATTTCAACTCCGTCTGCCAAAAATGCACTGCCAAACGAAGCAGCACGGGTTGAAAAGGAAGGGATGTATTACATGCACTTTCCCGTCGATTGTACAAACTTGCAACCCATTCATTATGAAACATTTGAAGGAATAATGAACGGCGTTAAAAATAAAAAAGTTTTCGTGCATTGCGGGGGAAACATCAAATCATCGAACCTGATCCACATGTACGACGTTTTAGTTAATGAAAAAGACGAAGCTGAATCGCTGACCACTTTGCGCGAAATTCAACAACCGGAAGATAAATGGTTTGTCTATTTCAAACAAATGGGAATGAAGGGGATTAGATAGTTTTGAGTTTTGAGTTTTGAGAATATACTTATAAATGAAATGAAGAATTTATATAACAAAGACGATCTGAAACTGATGCGGGCAGCAGAAGACTCGCTGCTTGTGGGACAAAACAGGGTGGCCGAACTAATGAAATATGCCGAGAATACAGGTATAAAACGAATCGGAATTGCACATTGCGTAGGTATGACTCGCGAAGCAAACGAACTAAAACAGCGGTTGGGTGAAAAATTCGATGTTTATACCGTCGATTGTAAATATGGACGGATTCCGGCTGCAGAATTGTTCGAAGATGATTCGGTTCGCGGCACTTCGTGTAATCCTGCCGGACAGGCCAATTTCCTATCGGAAAAGAAAACCGAGCTGAACATTTCGTTCGGTTTGTGTATGGGCCACGATGTGATATTCAATCTGAAATCGAAAGCACCTACCACCACCCTCATAGTTAAAGACCGCGAACATAAACACAATACGTATAACGAATTTATAAAACCAAACAATCCATGACCACAGTATTAATTATTATCGCAAGTGTAGTAGTACTATTCATTGTATTATTGATGTACTCCCGACACAAATTAAAAAATCTGCCTAAAGTTGATGCACACGAAAGCATACTTCAACTTTCTGATCAAAACTTCAACCATCAGATAAAGGGCAAAGTTGTGCTGGTCGATTTCTGGGCCGAATGGTGTGCACCATGCAAAATGATGCTTCCCGTTCTGAATGAAGTGGCTGAAAGCAGCAACGGAAATTTCAGTGTTGCCAAAGTAGATGTTGACAAGAATCAGGCATTAGCTCAAAAATACAGCATTCGCAGCATTCCTACCCTCGTTGCTTTCAAAGACGGAAAAGAAGTAGCCCGATTCATTGGGGTGAAAAACAAAAGTTTCCTGATGGGAGAAATGAAGAAATTGCAAGCCCCCTAAATCTCCCAAGGTGGACTTTTCCGAACTACTTACGAAAAAACTAGTAAAATCAATATCACACAAAAACTTCAACTTCTCCCTCCCCCTGTGGGGAGAGCCTGCCCCAACTCGTTTCCGGGGTCGGGGATTGGCTTGAATAATAAATAACAACATAACAACATATAAAAAACATGCAAAAAATTGTAATAGTTGGCGGGGTGGCAGCGGGAGCTACTGCGGCCGCCAAAGCGAGACGTATTTCTCCCGATGCTCAAATCACTATTTTAGAGGCCGGACCGGATATTTCATTTGCTAACTGCGGACTGCCATACTACATCGGTGGCGACATCAAAAGCCGCTCGAAACTTATCCTGCAAAGCCCGGAAAGTTTCAAAGACCAATACGATGTGGATGTATTCGTAAATACCCGGGTAACTTCCATCGACAGAAATTCAAAAACTATCGCAACCGAAAATACCCAAAACGGCACAAGCAAGCAGTTTGCTTACGATAAACTGATTTTGGCGCAAGGTGGCCGCCCCATAAAACCCAACCTGCCAGGAGCAGACAGGAATCACGTTTTCAGCCTGTGGACGCTGGACGATATGGATAAAATTGACAATTTCATCAAGGAGAACGAACCCAAATCGGCAGTTGTAGTGGGTGGTGGATTTATCGGACTGGAAATGGTGGAAGCCCTTGTGAAACGGGGTTTGAAAGTAAGTGTAGTAGAAATGATGCCGCACGTGATGGCGGTAATGGATGCCGAAACAGCGGGATTTATCGAAAATGAAATGCTGTCGTACGAAGTAGGAATTTACACCTCGGCAGGCGTTACTAATATTTATGAAAACAGCGTGAAACTGGACAACGGAAGCCGCCTCGAAGCCGACATGGTACTGCTTTCCGTGGGTGTTCGCCCTACCCTGCAACTGGCGCAGGATGCTGATTTGAAAATTGGCGAAGCCGGAGGAATGCTGGTGAATGAATTCCTGCAAACTTCCGACCCGGATATTTTCGGAGCCGGCGATATGGTGGAAATTGAACACCGGGTTAATGGCAAAAAAGTCCGAATTCCGCTTGCCGGACCAGCCAATCGTCAGGGACGCATAGCTGCCGAAAATGCACTCGGCGGAAAACACGCATACAGCGGTTCTATAGGCACTTCCATCGTTCGGGTGTTTGAAGCAGTAGCCGGAATTACCGGACTTTCGCTAAAGCAAGCACGTAATTTAGGACTAAATGCTGATGCCGTGGTGGTTCACAAAGAACACCACACAAGCTACTATCCGGGGGCAGAAACAGTAAGCGCCATGCTTGTTTATGACAAGGAAACGGGAGTAATTCTTGGCGGTCAAACAGCCGGTTACAAAGGTGCAGACCGTCGATTGGATGTGATTGCCACTGCTGTAGCCAATAAACTGACCGTAAGCGATTTGGCTGATGTAGATTTTGCTTATTCGCCTCCACTCGGCACGGCGAATGATGTAATAAATATGGCGGCTTATACGGCTGAAAACCGGATTTCCGGATTTAGTCCATCGGTAACAGCTGAGGAACTGGATGATTATCTGGAAGATAAACAGGCGATTTTTATTGATGTTAGAGATAATTTTGCTTACGACAAATCGAATGTGGACGGCTCAGGACACGTTCCGTTGGAGTTTTTGAACCAGGCAATAAGTTCCATTCCCCGGGAATACAGCATTGTTGTATATGACGAAACGGGTAAGAAAGGACATCAGGCTCTCCGTACGCTGAAAAATGCAGGATTTGAAAATGTGGTGAATTTGTCCGGAGGACATACTTCTTTGCAACGTTACGAAAGAGCTGTTGGATTTAAGAATATCCAAATTGATTTACTGCCTATCGAGCATAAATCGTTGGAAGATGAAACGACTGAAACCGAAGAGGAAGTAGTGGTAACCACCACAGCAAGCGACGATAATTCACCCATCGTTGTGGACGTTCGCACGCGTGAAGAGTTCAATCACGGCGCCTATCCAAATGCTATCTGCTTACCTTTGGATGAATTTTCATATGGTTATGAAAAAGTGCTGGGTAAAAATTACAATCGTGATATAACGGTGTATTGTGCATCGGGTGCCCGCTCAGCATATGCCATGCAATACCTTCGTCAGCTTGGTTACGCCAATGTGAAAAACGGCGGTGGATTAATGCAAATGATGAGAAGAGGTTATTAGATTTCAATGATTCTACTGAAAAGTGCAATAATTTTAGATTGAAATGTAATTTTTCACTTTTTCGTATAAATTTATTTGCACCAAGAGAAAAAAATGCGTACATTTGCATCCGCATTTGCGAAAATAGCTCAGTTGGTAGAGCATAACCTTGCCAAGGTTAGGGTCGCGGGTTCGAGTCCCGTTTTTCGCTCAAGTTAGCGAAATAAGCTAATGCTGCTGAAAACGGGACGAGAAGTTTATCCCGATGCAGCAAAGCAATATCGGGAAGTCCCGTTTTTCGCTCAAAAAGAAAAATCTGACGAAACGAACGGGGTTCGTTATTTTTTCTCCCTGAATTTGCCCAAATGGTGAAATTGGTAGACACGCTAGTTTCAGGGACTAGTGGCCGCAAGGCTGTGCAGGTTCGAGTCCTGTTTTGGGCACAAGTTTTAAATCAGAAGTCAGAAATTAGAAATTAGAATTGATTTCTATTTTCTGACTTCAGATTTCTAAATTAATGAAAAAAGGCGCGGGTGGTGAAATTGGTAGACACGCTACTTTGAGGGGGTAGTGCCGGTTCCGGTGTGTGAGTTCGAGTCTCATCCCGCGCACATTATCATTTATATCCTTGTATATCAACAATTTATTCATTCAATGATATAAAGTTGTAAGCAAGATATATTTCATTCAAACAAAAAAAACCAACTCCATTTATGAAGTTGGTTTTTTATTTTTTGGAGATTTTCGGCAGAATCACTACAATTCCCAGGCCAGAGCACTTGCTCCTAAAACAGCTGCATCGGCTTCTTTAAGTGCTGAGAACAACACTTTTACCTTACCTTTCCAGATTGCCAGGAGATTCTTTTCCATGTTTTCTACTACAGGTTTCAAAATCAAATCGCCCGATTTAGCCAGCCCACCGAACAAAATTATGGCTTCGGGAGCACTGAATGCAATGAAATCGGCAAAAGCTTCACCCAGGATTTTTCCGGTGTATTCGAAAACTTCTTTAGCCAGTTCATCATCCTGCATGGCTGCATCAAACACATCTTTGGATGTGATCATTTTGGGCTCCACCAATCGCAGCGAGCTCTGTTTATCACTCATTTCCAGAAATTCACGTGCTGTACGGGCGACACCGGTTGCCGAACTGTAAGTTTCCAGACACCCTTCGCGTCCGCATCCGCACAACCTGCCATTATTGCGTACCACCCTCACGTGGCCAAGTTCACCAGCAAAACCGTCGTGTCCGTAAACAATTTTACCATCGATTACGATACCACTTCCCACACCGGTTCCGAGTGTAATCATGATGAAGTTTTTCATTCCACGGGCTACTCCGTAAGTCATTTCACCTACGGCAGCTGCATTGGCATCGTTGGTAATGGCTGCCGGTATGCCAAAAGCTTCGGAAAGCAAAGTGGCAAAAGGTACCACCCCTTTCCAGGGAAGATTGGGGGCAAATTCGATATTTCCGGTGTAGTAATTACCATTGGGACATCCTGCTCCGATACCTTTTATTTTTTCAATACCACCTGCCGCATCAATCAATTTTGTCAATTCTGTTTTCAGATTCAGCACGTAGTCGTTGATATCGGGATTATCTGTTTTAATTGCACCCTTTGAAATTACATTACCACGGGCATCCACAATACCGAATACAGTATTGGTGCCTCCCATATCTATCCCTATTACATAAGGTTTTTCCATTTCCATAATTGATCTGTATTAAGAGTTGATTTATTCTACAGGAATATCTTTATTTACATTTTTGGAACCAATGAGTCCGTAGAAAAGCAAGTAGGCAAGGCAAAGGAACATTACCCAATAGCTGTTCAGAAATCCGAAACCATCAGAAACGGCTCCCTGTAAAAGTGGAATAATACCTCCACCACATACCATTACCATAAAAAATCCGGATGCAGCTGCTGTATATTTACCCAGACCTTCTACAGCCAGATTAAAGATACCGCCCCACATAATCGAGGTACAAAGTCCGCAAAGCACAAGGAACATAACGTTAATAGGAACCTCAACTTTCATAAACTCAAAAGTATTGGTGAATGCAGGCATATTGATCGTATTGGAAACAGGAAGGAAAATCGCCAAAAGAACAAAAAGAATACCCAGCCCTGAAGCAACTGTAAGCATAGTTTTGCTTGACACTTTGGCTCCAATAGAAGCACCAAACAAACGTCCGGCCAACATCAATAACCAGTAAAGGCCTACCACGATACCTGCAGTTCCGCCATCAATACCCAGTCCCGGATTGGCTGCATCGGGCATGGCAGTCATGTAAAGATTAGCTGTACTCGGAATTCCTACTTCTATACCAACATAAATAAATATAGCAATTGCTCCCAGTATAAAGTGACGGAAAGACAACGGACTGTGTTTGTCTTTTACTTTCTTTTCGACAACTTTCTGCATGTGAGGTTCAGGTATGTCAACAAAAAACAACACGATGAAAGCCAGTGCAAAGATGCCCATAGCAAGGAACAGGGCTGGACTTGCTTTTTCAATTGTTCTTCCGGCAATATCGCCCATGAGATATCCTACAAGAATAGGAACGATGGTAGCTCCGATGGAATTGATGGTTCCACCCCACTGTATCATCTGATTACCTTTATTACCTCCACCTCCGAGCGTGTTAAGCATAGGATTTACAACTGTATTAAGCATACACATGGAGAAACCTGCCACAAATGCACCCGTAAGATACACTGTGAAACTACCCACCTGGCCGGAAAGCCATTGGATACCCACACCTAAAAAGCCAACTACTACTGCTGCCAGCGCAAGTTTCTTGTATCCAAATCTTTTAAGCATCATTCCGGCCGGAATTCCCATGAATGCATAAGCTATAAAATTGGCCAGAAATCCCAGTTGTGACTGGAAATTGGATGCTCCAAACTGTTTAGCTACAATTACTCCCATCGGACTCGGAAGCCCCGTAACGAAAGAAATCATGAAAAATAATGCAAACATCATTGCAATGGGTAATGCATAATTCTTCTTTTGAACGTTTTCTGTTGTCATAAAATATTAAATTTAATTGTTTAAAAAATTGATGATTCTTTTTTTTGAAGGTTCAAAGATAATAAAAAATTCCATTGAGATTTCTTTGATTTAGTATCAATTAAACGTTATTCTTTAAATATTTTACTAATCATTATATTATTATCACTACCTCTGAGATAAGATGCAAATTTATTAAGAAAATCGAAACAGAAAATAAAAAACAGAAAAAACTTGACTTTTGAAATATTTTTGAAAAAAAACAATACAAATTGATGTTATTATTGAAAAATGTATTACTTTTGTACCCAATCAAACAAAACACAAATAAACAAGATGAATACCTGGTTTGCATATTTTTATTTTTACTTTTACTTTAAGAAGTGAGAGCAGGATAACAAATGTGTAAATTTCAAGGTATAAAATACGAAATTTAATAATATAGAAAATCCTGCTCCTGTTAAGAGCAGGATTTTTTTCATTCCAAAATCAAAAAAAAAGATGAAAAGAATAGCCATTCAGGGTGGCGAAGGCTCCTATCACGAAATAGCAGCCCGGGCTTACTTCAGTGAAGAAGAAATAGAGATTGTACCCTGCGAAACATTCAGGGATGTTTTCAAATCCATCGATACTGACAACGACTTGCTTGGACTGATAGCCATCGAAAACACCATTGCCGGCAGTCTGCTGCAAAATCACAACTTGCTGCGCGAGAGCGGTTGTCTCATTATTGGCGAGTACAAATTACGCATTTCGCACCAGTTTGCCGTATTGCCCGGACAAAACATTCTGGATATCAAAGAGGTACACTCTCACCCCATCGCACTGATGCAGTGTGAAGATTTTCTGGAAGAAAACAAACACCTGCTGGCTGTTGAAAGCGATGATACAGCAACGTCAGCCAAAGAAATTGCAGAGAAAAAGATTACGGGTCGTGCAGCTATTTGTAGCCGTTCTGCTGCTGAAAAATACGGACTCGAAATACTGGCCGAAAGCATCGAAACCAACAAGCGAAATTTTACGCGGTTTCTGCTCATTGCCAAGCCCGATATGGCTTACAGGATGAACCTCGGCATGGAACTCAACAAGTCAACCATTGTATTCACACTTCCACACGAAGAGGGCAGTTTATCCAAAGTTCTGACCATACTATCGTTTTACAACATCAACCTTACAAAAATTCAATCGCTCCCGATTATCGGTCGTGAATGGGAATATCAGTTTTACGTGGCATTGACGTTTCAGAACTACGAGCGATACCGGCAGGCATTGGATGCAATTAAACCATTGACAAGAGAATTCCAAAATCTGGGAGAATACAGGGAAGTAAAAACACCGAATAATTAGTTTATAGTAAGAAAGTTGTTAGTAAAATATTTAGAAGAAAATGTCAAATTCAAATAACATACAAGGTGATAAGCCTCAAATTAAGCCTGCCAATCGCTTAAACACGGTTTCTGAGTACTATTTTTCGGCCAAACTGCGTGAGATTGCCGAAATGAATGCAGCAGGAAAAAACGTGCTGAATCTGGGCATCGGAAATCCGGATTTACCTCCATCTGCCGAAACAATCGAAACATTATGTAATGAAGCTCAAAAACCGAATGTGCATGGCTATCAGAGTTATGTTGGTATTTCGGAATTACGGCAGGGTTTTGCCGATTGGTATCGGAAATGGTATCAGATGGATTTAAATCCGGCTACAGAAATTCAACCGCTGATAGGTTCAAAGGAAGGAATTCTGCATATCACGCTGGCTTTTGTTAATCCCGGTGATGGTGTATTGATACCCAATCCCGGATACCCGACGTATCAATCGGTGAGCAGACTGGCCGAAGCAAATCTGATTACCTACGATCTGGATGAAACAAACGGCTGGCAACCCGATTTCGATGTATTGGAAAAAATGGATTTATCCAGCGTAAAACTGATGTGGGTAAACTATCCGAACATGCCAACAGGTGCCAATGCCACTCCGGAATTATTTGAGAAACTGGTAAAATTCGGTAAAAAACACAGTATTGTAATTTGTAATGACAATCCATACAGTTTCATTCTGAACGAGCACAAACTGAGCATTCTGGCAGTAGAAGGTGCCAGGGATATCTGCATCGAACTGAATTCGATGAGCAAATCGCACAACATGGCCGGCTGGCGTATGGCCATGCTCGCCAGCAACGAGCAGTTTGTGAAATGGGTGCTGGCCGTAAAATCCAACGTGGATAGCGGGATGTTTCGACCAATGATGGTGGCAGCGGCTCAGGCATTGAAAAACTCAGCAGAATGGCACAACGAAATGAACAACGTTTACTCAAAACGCAGGGAATTAGCTTATAAAATCATGGATGTTTTGCAGTGCAAATACGACAAGAATCAGGTTGGCATGTTTATCTGGGCAAAAATCCCCGATAATTGGAAAGATGCAGGTGAATTGTCCGACAACATACTTTATGAAAAAAACGTATTTATCACCCCGGGTTTTATTTTCGGAAGCAATGGAAACCGGTATTTACGGATTTCACTTTGCAGCCCGGAAAGCATGCTCGAAGAAGTGATTGAGCGATTAGCCCCCTAAATCCCCCACAAGGGGGACTTTTAAATTCTGCAAAAAAGAAATTATTGAAAAACAAATAAAATTTATTTATTACCGCACACCTCTCGCGGTTCACGTTCTCCCCTTGTGGGGGAGCTAGAGGGGGCTTTATTATGGAACTACAATCAATATTATTACCGGGCATTGACCCGAAACGTCCGCTGGTAATTTCGGGACCTTGCAGCGCCGAAACTGAAGAACAAGTAATGACTACAGCCCGTGCATTACACAAAGCGTGCGTGAAAATTTTTCGTGCCGGAGTATGGAAACCGCGCACCAAACCGGGTGGTTTTGAAGGGCTTGGTGTTGAAGCATTTCCCTGGTTAAACAGGGTAAAAGAAGAACTGGGCATGTATGTGGCTGTAGAAGTAGCGAATGCCAAACATGTAAAAGAAGCTCTTGAGCACCGAGTAGATATAATCTGGATTGGAGCACGCACTACCGCCAATCCCTTTTCAGTGCAGGAAATAGCCGATGCATTGGAAGGAACAGATATTCCGGTTTTAATCAAAAATCCTGTAAATCCGGATGTAGATTTGTGGATTGGTGCCATTGAACGCATTCATAAAGCCGGGATAAGGAGAATTGGTGCCATACATCGCGGTTTCAGCTCAGCCGATAAAAAGATTTACCGGAATCTCCCCCAATGGCATATCCCTATTGAACTTCACCGTCAGCTACCCAATCTCCCGCTGATTTGCGATCCGTCACACATTGGCGGTAAACGAGAACTGATTGCCCCGATAAGCCAGCAGGCCATGGATTTGAACTTTGACGGACTGATAATAGAAACACATTGTAATCCGGACAAAGCCTGGAGTGATGCCTCTCAGCAAGTTACGCCTGAGGTGCTTGAACTGATACTTGACAACCTGGTCATTCGCGAAATGCATCAGACCACAGAAAGCCTTACTGCTTTACGACGTCAGATCGACGGCCTGGACAACGACCTGCTGGAACTGCTGGCCAAACGTATGCGTGTATCGCAGGAAATAGGTACTTACAAGAAAGAACACAACATGCCCATTCTTCAGGCACAACGATATGACGAGATATTGAAAGACCGCATCGCTCAGGCCGAAAAAATGGGCATGAGCAGTGAGTTTATGAAAACTGTACTGATGGCTATTCACGAAGAATCCATTCGTCAGCAGATGTTAATCATGAAATAACAAAATGCCATTTTGAGAATCTAAAATAATTTTTAATTATCTAATTTTCAGTTTATTTATCAGATCGGGCCGGTTCATTTTTTTCAAATCACCGAGTATCTCACGGTAATACTCGTTTTTGTACCAGAAAAAGAATTTCCGCTGAGCCAGTTTTTCTTCTTTGGTTTTGGCTGTAAAAACAGGTTCGAGTGTGTAAGGATTGTAGCCTGAATAATAAATTTCTGTAGCTAATGTCATCGGAGTAGGTGTAAAATCCTGTACCTGTTCCAGCTTGAAGTTGAGATCGCGGGTAATGGCAGCCAGTTCAGCCATGTCTTCGTTCTGACATGCAGGATGGCTTGATATAAAATATGGTATCAACTGCTGATTAAGACCAGTTTCGCGGTTAATTTGTTCAAAAATCTTTTTGAACTGATAAAAATAATTGAATGATGGTTTACGCATCAGGTGCAGCACCCTGTCGGATGTATGTTCCGGAGCAATTTTCAGTCGTCCGGAAACGTGCCTGCTGATCAGTTCCTTCAGGTATTCGCGCTGACTTTGAGCGGTTTGTTCGTCTTTTGTTTCAGCCAATAGCATGTCGTAGCGCACACCACTTCCTATGAATGATCTTTTTATACCCGGAAGTTTATCTACCGAACGGTAAATATCTGTGAGCTCACTGTGATCGATGTTCAGGTTATGGCACACAGACGGATGAATACAGGAAGGTCTTTTACAGCGTTCACAGATGGTTAAGTCTTTTCCCTGCATGGCATACATATTGGCTGACGGGCCTCCCAGGTCGCTCAGGTTTCCCTTGAAATCATCTGCACGGCTTATTTGTTTTACTTCATCAAGAATAGATTGTTTGCTGCGTGAAACGATAAACTTGCCCTGATGAGCCGAAATAGTGCAAAAAGCACACCCTCCAAAGCAGCCACGGTGAAGATTTACCGAAAATTTTATCATCTCGTATGCAGGAACCGGTCTTCCTTTATACTTCGGGTGAGGCTGACGGGAAAATGGCAGCCGGTATGTTTCGTCCACCTCTTCAGGCTTCCAGGGTGGATATAACGGATTAATAATAACGTATTTATCCCCTGTTTTTTGAACTAATCGTGCTCCGTGAATCCGGTTGCTCTCTTCCTCCACATACCTGAAATTGGATGCATACCGTTTTTTATCTTTCAGACATTCTTCATGTGAGATCAGTTCGATTGTTTTCACATCTCTTTCAGGAATTGCAGCAGAAAGGAATGACGTTTGCGGAATATCGGTTATTTCATTCAGTTTTTTACCTTTTTTCAGTTCAGCAATCAATGCCTTCAAAGGCTTCTCTCCCATCCCATATACCAAAAAATCGGCTTTACTATCCACCAGAACAGACGGCATCAGCCTGTCGCTCCAGTAATCGTAATGGGTAACCCGTCTCAGTGAAGCTTCAATTCCTCCAATTACGATTGGCACATCCGGATAAAGTTTTTTCAGAATATTGCAGTAAGTAATAGTTGTATAATCCGGACGTTTGTGAGCTTCGCCTCCAGCAGTGTATGCATCGTCGGATCGCAGGCGTTTATTGGCAGTGTAATGATTGACCATGCTGTCCATATTTCCGGCAGTGACTGCAAAAAACAGGCGGGGAACTCCCATTTTTCTGAAATCCCGCAAATCGTCCTGCCAGTTTGGCTGCGGCACAATGGCAACACGCAATCCTTCAGCCTCCATTACCCTTCCGATAACTGCAGCTCCAAATGAAGGATGATCCACATAAGCATCGCCGCTGAAGAGCACTACATCAACCTCATCCCAACCGCGCAGTTTGAGTTCTTTTTGAGTAGTTGGCAGAAAATCGGTAAGTTGGTACATTGTTTTTTTTAAAATAATTTTGAAAATACAAAGATAAAATATATTTTTCAAAACCACGAAGTATGATTATTTCTTCATTGTATTGCGGTTGATTACGATGTCCTACAAAAAAAAACATCTGCACAATCGCTGCAAATGTTTTTTTACTTTTATTTGAATTATACAACTTATAATCAGTGTTTTACAACAATTTTTTTCATAAGTGACTCTGATTTATTCGTAAGTTTAACGATGTATACACCTGATGCCAGACCTGATATGTCCAGTTGAGCAGAATTAGTATCTGTCATTTTTTTGTTCAGTATAATTTTACCACTGATATCACAGATAGAAATACTGATGTCAGAACTGTTGTTGTCAGCACGATACTTAACCTTTAAAATAGTGTTTGCAGGGACAGGAAATAATGAAAGTTTCTCATTATTTCGGTTTTGAATATCTTCAACATCTGATAAAAGACCGGGAACTCCGGCAATTTCATTTGCACTCAGTGCATAGTTGTATACCCTGAAATCATCGATATAACCATTGAAAAGCGGATCGGAAAACTGACTCCTGCCAATGTAGTTCAATGCAGGCCTGAAATCTAAAGGACTGATTGTAAAAGCGTTTGATTCATCCTTTAGTACTCCGTTAACGTACAGGCGTGCTTTACCCTGAGCAAGTGTAACCGCCACGTGAATCCAATTGCCGGCAGTGGGCGCCGCAGTGTTTAACTGCTGCTCAGCACCTCCGTTTTTAACTGCAAATCGCATATACCCGAAACCGTTGTTTGGTGTCAGAAACATGTATTCGTTCTGCCCGTTGCCAAAATCAAAAATTCGTTGCCAGGAAGCGCCCCCTTTCCAGTATATCCATGCAGCAACTGTAATTTCCTGTTGATTTGCCACGTTGGCAGGAAGTTGGAGAAAAGAGTTTGTGCCGTTGAGCGAAATGGCATTTGTACCGACCTTACCCGGAACATAGGCAACAGTTCCATAAGCGGCAGCTTGATTAAAATGAATGGTGCTGTCGGCTGTATTATTTTCAAACTGAAGACAGGATAACAGGTCATTTTTTCCGGTAGAAGCGGCAGAAATTTCATTGGAGTACTCAGAACGATTGAGCGAATAATCCACAGCTTTTACAGCGTAGAAATATTGTCTGCTTTCAGTAGCCGTATTGTCAACAAATGAAGTGTTTTTCACATTCCGGGCTATTGTCATGTAACTGCCTTCTGACGATTCTTTTCTGTAAATATTGTAACCCGCCACATCAGCATCAGGACTTGCCGCCCAATCCAGTCTGATGGATTCGGTATTGGGAGTGGCTGTAAGATTGGCCGGAGCAGCAGGTGCGATGAACTCTACGGGAGCATCGACGGGTATGAAGCGCCATTGCTGATTTTTATCTCCATCTTTTTCCCACTGATAAATGTTTATTCCGTTGGATATGCTGGCATTGGCTACTTCGATGCATTTTGCGCTGTGACGGCTGCGTATGTAAAACCAACCGTCATCGGCATATTCCAGATACCATTGCTGATTGGCTCCTTTGGCATCGTCCCATACAACGATATTTCCTGTATTGTCCAGAGACCAGTTATATATATCCAACGATTTTCCACTATGAACGGCAGTAAAGGTGAAGTAACTGTAATCACCTCCAATGCGCGAATCAACCGGAATTACATTCCACTGCTGATAGGCTGCGCCAGCAACTGCTGCATTCTGACGAACATTGGCACCGGCCGAAGTACTTCCTAAGGCCACTTCCATCACTTTTCCGCTATTGCGGTTCACAAGAACGTATCGCCCGTTGATAACCGGCTGAATATCATCACCAAAGGTAATACTTACCACTCTTTCGGCATTGGACTGACCATTCTGATATCCGGTTCCTCCCGGAAGAACCATTGTATATTCACGCTGAGGTCCATTTCCATCATAAAAAACATCCATGTTTTTTGAAAAGAAACGATATGTGGTAGTAACTGCCTGTCGTTCTGAAGTTCCGCCAAATGCCTGAATTTTTCCATCGGGATGGCGGTACACAGATGCTGCTGTCCAGTTAGGCCTATGCTCTGCATAGCCAAGTCTGACTCCATCACTTGCTTTTACAAATTCACCCCGTGCATATTCAGCCGTTCCCCACCAGATACCGGTTTGCATGCCATATTCTACCCCCACCATTGCCTCCATCACGTTGTGAAGTTCGTCATTGGTGCCGTGATCGCCATTAGCTTTTACGGCTGTAAAAAAACCGGCATAACTATCAAAACTACCTGCAAGCTGGTGTGTGTTCCCTTCATCGAGTCTGTTTTTCAGGTAATTATACCATGATAAAGCCTTATCACAATTCAGGGTATTTCCACCAGAGATACGTATATTTTCAAACCGGGAATTATTTTTCAGTTCACCTGCAATGTTGTAAAAATCACTCTGACCATTCTGACCGGTATATTGTCCCCATCCATAATCCGGCTCGTTGAAAGGAGCTACGGATACTACTGTGCGACCGCGTTCCTGCACGCGTCTGGTAGTAGCTTCAATCAGTGCTGCCCAGTTAGCGGCATTCCCTATGTACCACGAATCCACGCTTGGATGATCGCAGTTAAGGGCAACTTTGGTTTTTGCACCGGTCAAGTCTATAAGATTAAGACGGGTATTAAGATCGTTGATTTGTGAGCCCTGTAAATCACCGTTTACAAGGGGCAATGTGGGCTGAAATGAGGCTCTGACAATATCGACCCTGTCGGCTCCCATAAATGCGATACCACGCCGGATATTTGATTCGCTCAGCCATGCCAGATCCAATCCCCAGATGATAGGTTTACTCACACCCGTGTCAGATATATTGAATGTGACAGTGCGATCAGGTATCGGTTGAGCTGCGAAATAACTGCTTGCACTGGTGGTTTGTCCTGATAGCTGTATAGATACAAATCCCGATAATACAATAATTACCATCAGGAATATTTTGATTTTCATTTGTTTTTTGCTTTTCATAAAAATGATTTTTACCGACAAATATAACAATATATAATAAAATGTCAGTGTACAAATACGTCAAATCAGGACTGAAAATCATTCATAAATTCTGTAAAGCAATAAAGCATAGCCAGAATGCATTTTCAAATACAGAGAATCAAAAATATTATCGAAATGAACATTGATTATTTGGAAGATATATTTAACTTTGGAGTTAAAATTTTAAACCATGGAAATACTTCAATCATTAGAACCACTTCTTCGTACCTTTTGGTATATAGCGTTACCGGTAAGTATCATTTTTATCATTCAAGCCATTATGACTTTCGTGGGTGGAAATACTTCGGATGGTATTGCAGCCGATTTCGACAGCGATTTCAGCGATACAGATGCACCATTTCAGTTGTTCTCGCTCCGCAATCTGATCAATTTTCTGCTGGGATTCAGCTGGGCAGGAATTGCTTTTTACAAAATCATTGGCAACAAAACAATTCTTTTTCTGGTCGCGATTTTAACAGGAGTTGCTTTTGTGGGTATTTTCTTTGTTATTATCAGACAACTCATGAAACTTACCGAAGACGATTCGTTCAGACTTCAGGAGGCACTTGATAAAACCGCCGAGGTATATCTCACCATTCCGAAAAGCCGAACAGGCAAAGGAAAAATTCTGATCAGCGTAAAAGGTTCCGTGCACGAACTCGAGGCCATGACCGATGCTTCAGAACCTATACCGTCACACACAACCATCAAAGTGGTTAAAATAGAAAATAACAATGTATTAATCGTAGAAAAAATTTAAAGATTATGTTTTCATCACCCTTGCTGCTTATAGTAGTACTTGCTTTAGTTATTTTTGTAACTATACTTGCACTTGTTTCGCGTTTCAAACGTTGTCCGTCGGACAAAATCCTTGTAGTGTACGGACGTACTGGCGGTTCGTCGGCCAAATGTATCCACGGAGGCGGTGCCTTTATCTGGCCGGTGATTCAGGACTATGCCTACCTGGACCTGAAACCGCTCTCCATCGAAGCTAATCTGACCAATGCGCTGAGCCGGCAGAATATCCGGGTAGATGTGCCTTCGCGCTTTACCATTGCCATTTCTACCGAGCCTGAAACTATGAATACAGCAGCCGAAAGGTTGCTTGGACTTATTCCCGATAAAATCAAGGAACTTGCATCCGATATTCTTTTCGGTCAGTTGCGTTTGGTTATAGCCACCATGACCATCGAAGAAATCAATTCCGACCGCGATAAATTTCTGGAAGCGATATCAAAAGTTGTTGATAATGAGTTACGTAAAGTGGGTCTGAAGCTTATCAATGTGAACGTAACCGATATCAAGGATGAATCGGGCTACATCGAAGCGTTGGGTAAAGAAGCAGCTGCCAAAGCCATCAACGAAGCTAAAATTTCGGTTGCAGAGCAGGAAAAAATAGGCGAAACCGGTAAAGCAGTGGCCGATAAAGACCGTGAAATAAACATTGCTACCGCCATGAAAGATGAAATGATCGGAAAGGCAGAAGCCGATAAACTTACCCGTATCAAAACATCCGAAGCCAACGCAACTGCCGTTCAGGGCGAAAACACCGCAAAAATCACCATTGCACAGTCGGATGCTTTGCGACGTGAAAAAGAAGCTGAATCGGCCAGACTGGCCACTGCAGCCGAGAAAGTTCAGGAAGCTAAGGCGCTCGAAGAAGCGTATGTAGCTCAGAAATTGGCCGAAAATGCACGTGCCGAACGCGAGCGCTCTACCGAAACAGCCAACATAGTGGTTCCGGCCGAAATTGCCAAACAAAAAGTAGTTATCGAGGCAGAAGCAGAAGCAGAACGTATTCGTGTACAGGCAAAAGGGGAAGCCGATGCCATTTTTGCAAAAATGGATGCTGAAGCACGCGGTTTGCTGGCTATTCTCACCAAACAGGCACAAGGCTATGCCGATGTGGTAAAAGCGGCCGGAGGAAATCCTGACAAGGCATATCAGTTGCTGATGATTGAAAAATTGCCAGAACTGGTTAAAACGCAGGTTGAAGCTGTGAAAAATCTCAAAATTGATAAAGTCACTGTCTGGGATAACGGAAACAGTACCAACGGTAAGAATTCTACCGCCAATTTTATGTCGGGCTTGCTGAAAACCATTCCACCACTGGATGACCTGTTCACATCGGCCGGAATGAACCTTCCCTCCTTTCTGAAAGGGACTGATAATGCTGAAATAGCAACCGATGCAGAAGAAGTGAAGGACAAGAAAGAAAATACTGAAGAAATAAAAGAAGACAAAAAAAAATAATAAGTATTCAAATCCTATATTAAAAAGCGGCCGGATAATCTCCGGCTGTTTTTTATTCCGTAATCAGCAAGGAGAAGAAAGGAAAAAAAATGCTCATTTAAGATTATTTAACAACATTGTATGCAGCGTTTTGATGCTTATTTTCATCATATAATAAAGCAGAATTGGAAAACCAACTATTATAAAAAAAAGCCTTATGAATAAAACAACGTCTATATTAATCATCCTGACAGCATTTTTACTTGCAGGTTGCAGTAAGAATGACGACCTTGAAATGGATAATATTAAAATGAGTACTGTGCTTTCCATTATGGTGAAAGACGGAAAAGCCGGGATGACCACACTCGTGAACGACAATTACAATGTGAATACAGAATACCTGATTGACAACACAAAAACCGATGCTCAGGCTCTGCAGGCTTTTATGCCGAAAGGGAGTTTTTACCGTACAACCATTGATAATTATTACCTTGCTTCTACGCTTTACAAAAATAACGAAGGTACAATTGTTGAATATAAGTTTCCCCGCATATATTCATTCGAACCCGGAAATCAATTTATTTATTTCAAAAATGGCGAACGCTTTGCCATGGACACGCTGGCACTGGGATACTTTCATTCAGTTGACGCTGCTGAGAATGAGGTTTTTGCCGGTTTTTTCGGTACAAGAGAGATTTATATCAACGGCTCTTATCTTTTGCCTGCCAAAGCATTCTATCGCGAAGGTACCGGAAAAATTACCGTTCTGCCTATGCCAGATAAAAACCTGAATTTCAACGGAGTAAGTTGCGTTCATCGCTCTGGTAATAACATTTACGTAGGCGGTTTGATGGATTTTCCGATGTACTGGAAAAACAAGGAAATTGTTCAGTTAAATGAAAAATACGGCGAAGTAAATCAGATTTTCACTGTCGGGAATGATGTTTATGCAGTTGGTTTTTACAACAAGGCGAATTCAAAAACCACCGGACACACAGCCTGCTACTGGAAAAACGGATTATTGACCGAACTGGAAGACAACGCTGTAGGTTACAGCATTTTCATTGATGGGAATGATATTTATGTAGGCGGAGCGGTGGGCAGATTCGATGCCGAATACAAAGCCTGCTACTGGAAAAACGGAAAAAGAGTGCTGCTGCCGGTTTAACAGGATTTTTCTATTCTCACCATTTAATTTTACAGGGTCGGCCTACTCCGGCTCTTTTTCTGTTTACAATGAATGCAGCTTTAGCCGTGATACTTCCGTATTTCAGCTGATGAAAACCGACAAATATTGCTGCATTCAGAAACCGGTTCCCGATTCCGTAACCCAGTTCGGTATATGATTTCATGAACGGGGTGTATAGCTGACTCAAATATAACCTCTCACGGGCTACTCCGCTCGACAGACTGCGCAATCGTGTAAAAAGGAAAGTCGATGATTCATACATCAGGTGTGCCTGGGCATATTTATCGGTTGAGTTATAATAACGATACCGGAGTACACTGAATCCGCCTCCTATTCCATCGCCCCACGTTTCGGGAAAATAAGACTTGGCAAAATAGCTGAAATCGTTGAAATACTCATTTTTCTGCCGACTGAATATTCCAAAACCGGCATGATAGTTCAGACTCTTCATCAATCCAAATTTAATCCGCTGATTTACATCAAATTCCACTCTGTTGTAGGACGATTTTCCTCCCAACACTCCGTTGATACTTTGAGCAAATTCTATTTTGAAAGTGGGATAATCCGACCTAACATACACTTTTTGATTTCGGTCCATCACATAATATTGTTCGGGTGTCCAGCTTACACTAATCAGGGGCACAAAATTGTACTGAGTAGTGAGTATTTGATGAAAACCGTTATAGACAGGACTGACCTGATTTTTATTATTTGGTTGACGGATATGATAGTCGATACCCAGGCCGAGCTGTAATCCATTTCTGATTTCAATATTGTTGAAAAGCTTGAAATAATAGTCGATGTAATAAGCCAGATTCAGTTCGTCATAATTGAGCAGACTGTCTTTTATCAAACCGAGAAAGCGGGAACTGTAGGAAGGATTTCCTCTTCCGGCCGACAGTGAAAGGTACCCAAGTTTGGTGGGTTCGTAGTTCCATACGCTTTTAATACCATACCGGAGTTGTTTTCTGCCGAAAATATATCCTCCGAAAAGATTCACGTTGATTCGCTGTTCACGGGGCAGATTGATGGCCAGCGCCATTTTTTGTCCGTACGATAAGCCATCGATGGTGGAATAGCCTATCATGGATGGATTGAGCAGTCCGCTAAAGCGTAAGTCGCCCGATTTGAACCGGTAGTTGGTATTTATAGCCACATTCTTCATCAACTGTAAAGCTGCATCATTTTGAGGCGAAAGCGAGTCTTTAGCCATCCGTTCGGCTTTGGCAATCATTGCCCTTTTATTATGCGTTTCCACAAGTTCAATTTCCTGATCATTCAGCGGTGAGGTGCGGAATTGTTCCCAAAGCACCGTGTCGTTGTTCAACGGCACCGAATCCATACGAACGCGGTAGCTGTTGCCCAGGTTGTAGTTTTTCTTTTTGGTTTCAACGGTTTTAAATTCGATGTTCTTATAATCCAGATCGGCCTGATATTCGTTGTACACCACATTGCCCAGATAGCTGTAAACCTGTACAATATTAAATTTTACCGGAAGAAACTGATTGGCAATTTTGTCGCCCATCCGGATATCAAAAGTAAAATCAACGAACAGGTCATTACCTTCGCCATACATGCCAAGTACGCGCCAGGTATTGTCTTCAACCAGAAAATAACCACTTATGAGTTGTGGATTCTTATATATGGGCGTAAAATTGATGGAATAAATGGTGCGATTGTCCTGATGTTCGACGTAAGAGATAGAATAGGTGTAATATCTGGACGATTTTTCACGAAGCGGGAGAAAAAATATCTCACCGTGAGCACTTTCATCATACACATCCATACTCACAAACCGGAAAGGCAGCATGGCGATATCACTTTTTTTGGTCAATGTGCCGGTCACATAGTTGATATCCTGGGAGTAATTGTTTGGTGCCCTGAAGATAAGTTTGCTTACCGACTCGATAATGGCCTGGTCGTTTTTGCGGTCGTGCAGTACAAAATTCGGTATCATATAGGTGTACTGGTACAGAAAATTCTTCTTTTTTGTTTCTACCAGCGTACGCATATACACATCAGCCTCGTACGATCTGGTCACACCGCTGTAGGTTTCTGCAGCTCTCATCACCTGTTTCATGATACTGTCAACCAACAGATTTTCGGAAGCAAAGAGAGCTAAAGAAATGAATGAGAATAATATGGTAGTGAAATATTTTATAAGCATCGGGAAAAATAAAAACAGAATACAAACTTAACGCTTTTTTTCGAATAAATTATATCTAACACCTTATGAAACAAATCTTTTAATTTTTCAGGTTGTATGAGATATTTTTATTCCCCGATGTTTGTCCTTACCTTTGCAGGAGTTGAATCATTTATTTTCAGAAAAAAAATTATGCTGACGAACATTCAGACCAAAGACATAAGCGAATTATATTCCACGCCCATCGTGCAGCAAACGGCATTCTGGTCGGTAGTTAAGAAGAAGCTGGGTGCAACTACCATTGCCATCAACTTCAAATCAAAGGAATCGTTTATCTATCATACTCCTGCATCTCAGCAGGATGATATAATTGTATCTGATTTGCTGGTCATATTGCAAAAAATTGACCGCGATCATTCCATAGCTTATGTGCCTTACGGGCCCGAACTGGAGCCGGCAGAAGAATTTCAGGGCATGTTTCTTGAAGAATTGTCGGAAAGCATCCGCTCATTTCTGCCCAAAAACTGCATCATGATCCGGTACGATCTGTGCTGGCAATCATACTGGGCTAAAGACAGCGATCATTTTGATGAAAACGGTTACTGGCTGGGCGAGCCGCCAACCACTACTCAGGAACTCAGATTCAACTTCAATACTCTTAACTGGAACTTCCGGAAAGCGAGTTACAACATTCTGCCTTCGAATACCATTTATCTTAATCTGAATCGTGAAACGGATGAAATACTCGCTTCCATGAAAGCAAAAACAAGGTATAACATCGGACTGGCATTGCGCAAGGGAGTTGTGGTGAGGAGCTCAGATATCGATCAGATTGACGAATGGTATGATCTGTATAAACAAACTGCGGCCAGAAACAACATATTTCTGAATGATGTAAAGTATTTTCGGGCTGTGCTAACCACCAAAATAAACGATTCGAAATCTCCGGCAGAAGTCAAACTGCTGGTGGCAGAATACAATGGTAAGCCATTGGCAGCCATGTTTTTAATCATTACGGGACACAGGGGTACTTACCTCTATGGTGCTTCGTCGGCTGAGCACCGAAATCTGATGGCAACCTATGCTTTGCAGTGGGAAGCTATCAAAATTTCGAAGTCAAAAGGTTGCACCGAATACGATATGTTCGGAGTTTCACCCGGTCCGGACGTAAACCACCCCATGTATGGCCTGTATCGTTTCAAAACCGGCTTTGGAGGTGAAATATTCCATAGCCTCGGATGCTGGGATTATCCGCTGAATGTGGAAAAATACAATATTTTTACAGCCACCGAACTTTACAGCCAGGGCTATCACGTTCGTTAGAGCCGCATTCCGGGAAATGTGGTTATTCATCTTTTTCCTGTTGCGGTTCTTCAAATTCAACGATAATTTCATTACGGGGAATATCGCTGAATTTTTTACGGCGTTTGATGTAAAATTCATACAACAGACTGCTCTGCGAAATTTCCTGAAAAGTTGACTGAACAGATTTCAGGATATTCTCTTTTCGTTTTTCGGCAAAATCAGCCTGCATGTTTCTGAAGTCGGTACGGGCATCGGTAATAGCTTTCAGGTTTTGTATTTTACCCTGAAGAAGCATATGAAAAGCGGCTAAATTATCCAGGTAAAACCGTACATCAAAGGTTTTTTTCAAACTCTTGTGAGGGAGGTTTTTGTAAAGCATCAGGAGATTATTTCTGAAATTCAGGTATGTTTTTCGTGGATGTTCGGTCTTCAGTGTGCCTCCTCCAATGTGATAAACCACGCTTTGTGGATTGCATACGATGCGCCTTCCCCTGCTTTTGAGCCTCCAGCAAAGGTCTATTTCTTCCATGTGAGCAAAAAACGCTTCGTCGAGCCCGCCTGCATTCCAGTAGTCTTCCGAACGAATAAAAAAACAGGCTCCCGATGCCCAGAACACATCGCGTATATCGTCGTATTGCCCTTTATCCTCTTCTATTTCTCCAAAAATTCGTCCGCGGCAGTACGGATAACCATACTTGTCGATATATCCGCCTGCAGCTCCGGCATGTTCAAAATAGTTGCGGCGGTGGTACGAAAGGATTTTGGGCTGGCAGGCTGCCACACGCGGATTGCTTTGCATGTAATTGTAGAGGACTTTCAGCCAGTCTTTCGTCACTTCCACATCCGAATTGAGCAACACGTAATATTCGCTTTTGATTTTCTCCAAAGCGCGGTTGTAACCGCCTGCAAAACCGTAATTCTGGTCAAAAACATCTGTTTTGATAGTTGGATAGTGTTTTTTGAGAAACGCTACCGAATCGTCGGTAGAAGCATTATCAGCCACCACAATCTCAGCTTCAGGCATATCGCTTACACTTTCAAGCAAGAAAGGGAGAAATTCCTCGAGGTATTTTTTCCCGTTCCAGTTAAGTATTACTACTGATACCGACATATATTTATTTAAATATGATAAATAAGATTTTTTAATATTTGATATAATTGAATCAAGCTCCTAAAATGGCTCAACAATTAATTTTTTATAACTATTCAACCGTTTTTTCCCTCGTGTATTTCCATCTTTTGTGAGTCCACAACCAGATAGCCGGGTCGCGCAGGATGTCTTCCTCGAGTAATCGCATGTATTTTTCGCTGATTTCAAATTCCGGTGTTTCTTTCGGATGAAGTGAAACGGGTATCAGTTCGGAAGTGTAATAACCTCTTTTCAGTTTTTTCAAGCGGGCATAATACACCGGATAGTCAAATTTGCGTGCAATTTGTTCCGTACCGGTAATTACAGCTGTATGCTGATTCAGGAATTGAGTGAAATAATGCAAACTTTCGCGCGTGGGCGACTGGTCTGAAATCATTCCGAACATCCCGAACCTGCCCTCACTGCGCATGGCAGCCATCACACGAAGCAGGTTTTTCATCTCGATAGTCTCGGTGCCGAAATGATTTCTTATTTTGTGAATTATTCTGTCAGACACCTCGCTGGTTTGTTTTTTGTAAATCGGATAAATGGGCATATCTTTTGGCAAGTGTAATATAAATGATGAATTCCACTCCCAGTTGCCGTAGTGTGAAGAGTATAACATCACGCTTCGCCCTTCATCAAGGTGCTTCAGGGCAGGTTCGAAATTATTGTACAGCATTCGTTTGTTAATTTCACTTACACTGATGCCTGCAAATTTGATGTTTTCAAAAATCAGGTCGCAGAAATGACGATAGAATTTCTTTTCGATTGCTTTTCTTTCCTGTTCTGTTTTTTCGGGGAATGAATAGCTGAGATTGTCTCTAACCACCTGTTTTCTGTATCCGATGATATAATAAATAACCGGGTAAAGCACATCCGACAATGCATAAAGCACCGCGAAAGGAAACAATGACAAGAATTTTACTAATCCGTATACAATATAATAAGTCATCTTTCAATAAAGGAAAAAACACCCCGAAATACGTATGTCAAGGTGTTTCACAATACAATTCAAATTTTTATTTTTTACTCTTCGTCAGTATAAATCCCCAGCGATTTTCCGTACTCATATTCACCATCCAGAACAAACTGAATTTCATCCTCGGTAAGGTCAAATCCATCCTTTTTTGCAGCTTTTACAACATATTTCAGCATTTCCTCTTCATCTATACTTGCTTCTTCGGCAATATCATCGCCCATATATCCTTTTTCATCGTAGAAATCATACAGTACATCCAATACATAATTTACGTTATCTTCGGTAATCCGGTCTTTCATTTCGCCGGTTACCAGATTTACGATGAATTTTACGGCATCGTCGTCGTCATAAATCAATAAATCGTCTTCTTCTGTTTTCATAAGATGTTTTGTTTTTAGTTATAACTTATTTTTTTGATGTGACAAAATAACCACCAAAGGTAACTAATTTTCTTATGAATTATCATCAATTTTAGTTTTTATTAATGAATTATTTCTTCATAAGGATAATAGATTGTAAGCATTTTCGACTCATAAAACCTCACATATTGTACTGATATTGCGTATTAATCAAAAAGATAGTATCTTTGCAGATGAACAGCAGTTCGGTTTGTCGCTGTCCCGCTCATGCGGGATTGAGGAAAGTCCGGGCAACGCAGAGCACCATACTTCTTAACGGGAAGTTGTCAGTGATGGCAAAGTAGTGTAACAGAAAATTACCGCTCCGAAATCACCTTTCCATTTCCCCTTTCCTTCGGGAGAGGGTGCCCGCAGGGCGGATGAGGTGTCGGGGTAAGGGTGAAAAGGCGGGGTAAGAGCCCACCGGAGCCTGTGGCAACACAGATTGCCGTACACCTTATGGGTTGCAAGATCATGTATACCGGCGCAGTAGGATGGCTCGTCCGATGCCGGGGGGTAGATTGCTAGATTCGGTCAGTGATGGCAGAACCAGATAAATGACAAACAATTGTGCCACGTGTACAATACAGAACCCGGCTTACAGATCTGCTGTTTTTTTTTATTCACCATACAGATGAACACTTATCCGGTATAAGTGATTACCTGAATTCAACTTTGTATCTCAAACTTTGAGCATCATACAAAATGAAAAAACTGTCAGACTGGATAAAGTATGCGTTTAAATTCGTAAGCTTCGATATTTGGAGAATCACCGGCAACGAGCTGACCAAAACACGCCGGATTACCTACAATATTATCAAAACCATTTACCTTTCTGTAAGAGGTTTCACCAAAAACAAGCTCGGTATCCGGGCTTCCGCACTCACCTACTCCATTTCATTTGCCATTGTACCGCTCATTGCACTTATTTCGGCCATCGCCAAAGGTTTCGGAATAGAAACCACCATCGAAACGGCTTTGCAGGATACATTTGCTGCACAGGCCAACCTCATACCGACCATCATGGAATTTGTAAGAAAATACCTGGATTCGATGAGCGGCGGATTATTTATCGGAATCGGACTGGGAATTCTTGTCTATTCGGTTTACAATCTTTTTGCTCAAATCGAAACTGCACTCAACAGCATTTGGCAGGTACAGAAATCACGGTCTGTACTTAAACAATTCACACTTTATTTTTCGGGTTTACTTATATTTCCTATTTTGATGGCCATCAGCAGCGGGCTTTCTATTTATGTAAACACCATTCTGAAGGAATCATTCCTTTTTCAGATCTTTACTCCGATAATGAAGTTCATCATTTCCACCATTCCATATCTCACCAGCGGACTGTTATTCACACTCATTTATCTCATTGTTCCGAACACAAAAGTACGTTTTCTGAATGCACTCATTGCCGGAATGATTACTGGCATTTTATTTCAGGCATTTCAGGGTTTGTACGTGAGCGGACAGATAAATCTGACACGCTACAATGCCATTTACGGTGGCTTTGCCGCCATACCGCTATTACTTATCTGGCTGAATATTTCCTGCCTTATTTTTCTTATTGGCGCCGAAATTTCATACGTTTCGCAAAATCTGCGTCATTTTGATTACGAAGTGGACACCGACAACATAAGCAACAGATACAAAAGAAGCCTCACGATGTTTGTCACTTACGTCATTGTGAAACGCTTTCAGGCAAACGAACCACCTTTGACCCAGGAGCAAATAGTAAGTCAGTACAAACTTCCTATCAGACTGCTGAATACAATCCTTACCGATCTTACCGAATCACAAATCATAGCTTTAACAGAAACCGGAAAAGGTGTAAAAGCATATCTGCCCGCAGTTGACATTAATCAGCTCACACTGAAAACAATGGAAATGAAACTCGACATGAAAGGTTCTGAACTTTTTCTGGAATCAAAAAATGAAGAAATGGATGCCTTCTGGCAAAAAATGATAGAAATACAGGAAAAATCAGACCTTATTCATGAGGAAATTCTGCTAAAAGATTTATAGAAAATGAATGGTTTTACAACCGGTTTTTTCTCAACAATGTTACCTGCTACACGCCCTTCCTCAATCAGACAACATATTTTAATACAGTTTTTACCCGATAATACTACCAAAAAACACTATCTTTGCATGAATTTTCAGCATGCTGTAAAAATTAATCAAAAAAAAGAATAAACTGCTGAAAATCAAATAATAGAAACAATACTAATCATTATTTCATCAACAATAATTTTCTTGAAATAAATAAAACAACCACATAAAACATGGGATTAAACGATTTTCTTAAAAAAATTATGGGTAACAAAGCCCAGCGCGATATGAGAGAAATATCGCCGGAAGTGGAAAAAATTAAAGCGGCTTACGAAAATATAAAATCACTCAGCAACGATGAATTAAGAGCGCGAACCGAAACACTGAAAAACAAAATTCAGGATTCAATAGCTCCCGACAATGCCCGGATAGCTGAATTAAAAGCAAGTATTGAAGATACAGAACTTCACCTGCGCGAAAAAATTTACAACGAAGTAGATAAAATAGAAAAAGATATCACCGAAAAAATCGAGAAAGTCTTAATCGAAATACTCCCCGAAGCATTTGCAATAATGAAAGATACCGCACGCCGGCTGAATGAAAATGCCGAAGTAGTGGTAAGTGCCACCGATTTCGACCGAAATCTGGCTGCAAAATACGACTTTGTAAGGATAGAAGGCGATAAAGCCATTTTCAAAAACGAATGGATGGCCGGCGGAAACCTCATCAAATGGGATATGGTGCACTACGATGTGCAACTATTCGGTGGCGTAGTGCTCCACAGCGGAAAAATTGCCGAAATGGCAACCGGTGAAGGTAAAACACTCGTAGCCACCCTGCCGGTATTTCTTAACGCACTCACACACAGAGGAGTACACGTAGTAACCGTAAATGATTACCTCTCCAAGCGTGACTCGGAGTGGATGGGACCGCTTTATATGTTCCACGGACTTTCGGTTGATTGCATTGACAAGCACCGCCCCAACTCCGAAGAACGACGTCAGGCGTACCTGGCCGACATAACCTTCGGTACGAACAACGAATTTGGGTTTGATTACCTGCGCGACAACATGGCTACAAGCCCGCTCGACCTGGTACAGCGCATGCATAACTACGCCATTGTCGATGAGGTTGACTCCGTTTTGATAGATGATGCCCGTACTCCACTCATTATTTCAGGCCCGATACCGAAAGGTGAAGATCAGCTTTTTGATGAACTGAGGCCTAAAGTGGAAAAACTGGTTAGCGCACAACGCCAGCTGGTAACCAAATACCTGGCCGACGCCCGTAACCTGATGAAATCCGACGACGAAAAAGTACGTGATGAAGGTACGCTGGCTCTTTTCCGGTCCTACAAAGGGATGCCCAAAAACAAACCTCTGATTAAATACATGAGTGAACAGGGTGTAAAAACCGCCATGCTGAAGACCGAAGAAATCTACATGGAACAAAACAACCGCCGGATGCCCGAAGCTACTGATCCGCTATACTTTGTCATCGACGAAAAAAACAATTCCATCGAAATGACCGACAAGGGAATTGACCTTATTACCGGTAATTCTGACGATCCACTCCTCTTTGTTCTGCCCAACGTGGGTGACGAAATAGCCGAACTGGAAAAAAACACCACCCTCAACAAAGAAGAAAAACAGGCAAAAAAAGACGAAATACTCCAGAATTATTCCGTAAAATCCGAACGGGTACATACCATCAATCAACTGCTGAAAGCCTACACACTTTTCGAACGGGATGTAGAGTATGTAGTCATCGAAAATCAGGTAAAAATTGTGGATGAACAAACCGGACGTATCATGGAGGGACGCCGTTATTCCGACGGATTACACCAGGCCATCGAAGCCAAGGAAGGCGTAAAAGTGGAAGCGGCTACACAAACATTTGCCACCATCACGCTTCAGAACTATTTCCGTATGTATCACAAACTGGCAGGTATGACCGGTACGGCCGAAACCGAAGCAGGTGAACTCTGGAACATTTACAAACTCGATGTTGTGGTAATCCCGACCAACCGCCCCATTGCCCGAAACGATATGGAAGACCGGGTTTACAGAACCAAACGTGAAAAATATCAGGCTGTCATCGAAGAAGTGGTAAATCTGGTTAACGCCGGACGACCCGTATTGGTTGGTACTACCTCGGTGGAAATTTCAGAATTGCTGAGTCGCATGCTCACCGGGCGGGGAATAAAACACAACGTGCTGAATGCCAAGTTGCACCAGCGTGAAGCTGACATCGTAGCCGAAGCCGGACGGAAAGGGACGGTAACCATTGCTACCAATATGGCCGGACGTGGTACCGACATCAAACTAACTCCCGAGGTAAAAACTGCAGGCGGGCTGGCCATTGTGGGCACCGAACGGCATGAAAGCCGTCGTGTGGACCGGCAGTTGCGTGGGCGTGCCGGACGTCAGGGCGATCCGGGTTCATCCGTTTTCTTCGTATCGCTGGAAGATGATTTGATGCGATTGTTCGGCTCCGAAAGAATCTCCGGTATGATGGACAGAATGGGATTCAAGGAAGGAGAAGTGATAGAACACAGCATGATTTCAAAATCCATCGAACGGGCGCAGAAAAAAGTCGAAGAAAACAACTTCGGAATACGTAAAAGACTGCTCGAATACGACGATGTGATGAATGCACAGCGTGAAGTGATTTACGGAAAACGCCGCCATGCACTCATTGGCGAACGTATTGGAGTGGACATTTCAAATATGATATACGACGGAGCTGAAGCAATGATAGAAATGGCTAAAAGTGACGAAGATTATGATGGATTCAACCTGGATCTGATGAAGGTATTTGCCATGGATTCTCCCGTAACAGAAGACGAATTCAAAAGCACCCGAATGAAAGATCTGACTGAAAAAGTAGTGTACGAAGCACGTCAGACCTTCAAACGGAAAACCGAGAAAATGGCATCAATCGCCTATCCGGTAATCAAGGATATTTATGAAAATAAAGGCGATCAGTTTGAAAGTATTTTAATTCCGATTACTGACGGTAAACGGGTATTCAACATTACCACCAATCTGAAAACAGCCTATAACAACGAAGGACGTGAAGTAATCAAAGACTTTGAGAAACAAACCCTGCTTTATGTTATTGACGACGAATGGAAAGAGCATTTGCGTCAGCTGGATGAACTGCGTCAGTCTGTACAAAACGCCAGCTACGAGCAGAAAGATCCGCTGTTGATTTACAAACTCGAATCATTCGGTTTGTTCAAAGAAATGGTGACCAGCATCAACCGCAAAGTGCTTTCTATCCTGATGCGCGGGCAGATACCTACACGCGATCCGAAGGAAGTGCGTCAGGGAGAGCAGCAACGCCGTTCGGACTACAGCCGGTACCGCACCCAGAAAGATGAAATCGCATCCAGAAGTAGCTCTGCAAGCAACGATCCGACCAAACAGGACACCCGGGAACAACAAAAGCCCGAACCCATCCGCGTAGAGAAAAAAGTGGGACGAAACGATCCATGCCCCTGTGGAAGCGGAAAGAAATATAAAAATTGTCACGGAGCATAACAAGCTGCGGTCACATCACTCACAGTAATAAGCAATTATTTTGAGTCTTTACATAAATTGAAAAACAATTTTCGTTACAATTTACGCATTAACAATCAATTCTGAAATTCTTTATTAAAAATGAGAATGACGGATTTAACCAAAAAATTATGCTGCTAAACTATATAACCTGGAATGTAAATCCGGAATTATTTTCGATAGGGCCGCTGACTGTACGCTGGTACGGTGCTCTCTGGGCGTTAGGTATATTTCTTTGCTTACTGATTGTAAGTAAACTCTATAAACACGAAAAACTCCCGGACACCTGGATTGACAAGCAATTTCTGTATGTGGTAATCGGAGCCATTGTAGGTGCACGCCTGGGACATTGTTTGTTTTATGAATGGCACCTGCTGGCAAAACCGGTGGAAATACTGGGCATAACTTTCAAATACGGAAATCCGTACCTGGCAAAACCCTGGGAATTGCTGTATATCTGGCAGGGAGGCCTTGCAAGTCATGGAGGAGCAATAGGAATCATTATTGCAATGTATTATTACAACAAAAATGTAACCCGTAAAGGCTTTATCTGGGGTTTTGACCGCCTGGTGATTGGTGTTGCCATAACAGGAGCCTGCATCCGGTTGGGCAATCTGATGAATTCTGAAATTTACGGAAGCGCCACATCGCTTCCCTGGGGATTTATTTTTGTACGCGACGGGCAAACAGAACCCATGCATCCGACTCAAATTTATGAAATGTTGTATTGCCTTGTAACCTTTGCAGTTACCTGGTGGATGTATTGGAAAAAACAAGCTTACAAGAAAATTGGAATGATATTTGGTGTATTCCTGCTCGGAATTTTCGGTACCCGTTTCCTTCTCGAATTTATAAAATTAAATCAGGAGGCATTTGAAAGTGGTATGTGGCTGAATATGGGACAAATACTAAGTATTCCATTCATTGTCTGGGGGCTTTATCTGATATTTTTCTACAGTAAAAACCATATTCAACCGGACGAAATACCGGTAGAAACTCAAAAAGTGCGTCAGCCAAAACCCAAAAAGCAGAAATAATAATCGTTTTTCGAAAAAAATATTTTTTCGTTAAATATAAATAAATATTTATATTTGTAGAGAAGTTTTCTCAGGGAAAAATCAGTTTTCCTTTTCAGAATGATTTTGAAACCTTTTATACCTTTATTTGTTTACAAAAAATAAGTCATGAATATTAAAGAAGTAACACCTTACCACACAGAAGAAGACAAGACGACACAACTATACAAAATGTTCAACTCCATTTCGCGAAAGTACGACAAGTTCAATGACATCATGAGCATGGGACTTGCACACAAATGGAGAGACAAAGCGCTTGAAACTCTAACTCCCTACAATCATAACCAACTACTCGACCTGGCCTGCGGCACTGCCGATGTTTGCATCAAAGCCTGTAGAATACTCACTCCTGAGCACGTCACAGGTGTAGATATCTCTGAAGGCATGATGGAAGTGGGAAGAATGAAAATCAACTTAGAAGGATTGAATGAAAAGATTACATTGCAAAAAGAAGATGTGAGCAGTTTAAGCTTTGCTGACGAAACATTTGATGCTGCGACCACATCTTTCGGTATCCGGAATTTCGACAAACTGGATGAAAGCATCCGCGAAATTCATCGTGTGCTCAAGCCCCTTGGAAAGTTTGTTATCCTTGAAATGAGCGAACCTAAAACTCCCGTAATCAGACAGGGATACCTGCTCTACACCAGAACAGTAATTCCGTTTGCCGTAAAAACATTCTCCAACGATCCGCTGGCTTACAAATACCTCACTGATTCGATGAAGGTATTTCCGCAGGGTAAAGAATTGATTGCAATTCTGAAGAAAAACGGATTCAGATGTCTCAAATACAAAACTTTCTTTCTGGGAGTTTGCAGTCTTTACGTGCTTGAGAAAGAATAGCTTCACCTTAATATAATCAAATAAAAATGAGGAACTTACACCCGGTAAATTCCTCATTTCTTTTATCCTGTTTCAGTTAGAGTTTTGCGTCTTCTTCAGAAAAACTTCCGTAACGGTGATACTCGTATGAAATGCTTTGCTCCCGGAGGTAGTGAAGCAATTCCAGGCGTCCTTCCAGCAGCGGTTTAGCCGTGGCAATGTATTTACCGAGCTTCGCAGCCTTCTTGTAGTAACTCATTGGCAACTTATCCGAGCAACAGCGTACACGGTAATAGTCGTCCATTTTGTCGATGAATTCATCATCAGACTGAACAATCAACGCTACTTCCTGAGCAGACAATCTTCTGAATTCCTTCACCCTTTTATCATCGCCGGGAGCACTGATCACAAGCGGTGTATGAGCTATTCTGGCAGCCGCCACACACATCAAAACATCACACAGATTATCCTCAGGCAACATACGCAATACAATATTTTTTATCGGAAGATAACGGAAAGTATTAAGTTCACCAATAAGATCCTGAGTTACTCTTTCGACTGAGAATTCGTTTTTCCAGTTTTGGGTGTAGCTTTCCACAGCGCTTACGAATCTGCTGCGTTCATCCGCCGGAAGCATTTCGGCCAACGTATTGAATCCGGTTGAATTGGATGACGAAGAATCAGTTACGCCTGTTTCTTCAAAATTCACAAAGCAGGTTACATAATTCTCGCTTCCGGCTTTGATGCCTCCGCCAAATGCAGAACGTTTCATCCCTCCGAATGGCTGACGCTGTACAATAGCTCCGGTTATTCCTCTGTTGATGTACAAATTTCCGGCTTCGAGCGTATCTTTCCATAATTTACGTTCCGATTCATCGAGGCTCTGTAAGCCCGATGTAAGGCCATATTCACTGGAGTTGACAATTTCGATACCATGCTTCAAATCATCCATGCAAACTACAGCAAGCAGTGGTCCGAACAATTCGTTTTCAAAAGTATAGCTACCGGGTTTTACGCCCCATTTTACACAAGGTTTGAGAATATACCGGTCTTTATCCAGAAATTGAGGTGCTACGAGCCAGCTTTCGCCATCTTCCGGATTGTCAATGGCATGTAGTAGTTTATCGTTGGTATTGGTCACCATCGGACCTACCAGATTGCCTCCATCCCACGCACTTCCGGTATGCATGCTTTCGGTTGCATCTTTGAGCTTGGCTTTGAAATCAGGATCGTCGTACACACTTTTTTCGACCACCAGCATGGAGCAGGCCGAACATTTCTGTCCTGCATTTCCGAAAGCCGATTTCACTACATTCAGAATGGCGTGATCGCGGTCACCGCTTGCAGTCAGGATGATTGCGTCCTTTCCGCCTGTTTCGGCCGAGAGCGGACAGGAAGGATTATTTTCAAGCAACTTGAATGCCGTATCGGTGCCTCCGGTCATAATAATATGGCTGATAGAGGAATTTGAAGTGAGATAATTGAGGGCTTCCGAGCCGTCGGGACAAATGACCTGCAGTGCATCTTTCGGTACACCGGCTTCCCAGAAACACTGTGCAAATTCCCAGGCAACGGGGAAAGCCACAGTGGCGGGCTTCAGTATCACGGTATTGCCTGTTGCGAGTCCGGCCACTACTCCACCTACGGGTATTGCTGTAGGGAAATTCCAGGGTGGAATGACAAGTACGATGCCTTTGGGAGAATTTTTTACGGTTTTCAGTTCATCGAATTTTTTCATCGATATTGGATAGAACCGACAGAAATCTATGGCTTCGGATACTTCCACATCACCTTCGTTGAAGGTTTTTCCGGTTACAGCTGCCATACAGCCTATCAGATCACCGCGCTTGTTGGCTAAATTTGTGGCCGATTGCTGTAATAGTTTGTTCCTTTTTGCAAGGGTGGTTTTACGCCAACCGGATTTATCGGTCTGAGCTACGGATATTACTTCTTTCATTTGTTCGGCAGAAACTGTACTTACCTCACATACAAGCACTTTACTATCCTGGCTGCGGTCGAAATATTTCTTTTTATGGTTAGTGGTATATTCTTTTTCACCCACTTGTGCAGGTATTTGGTAGGGTTCGTCCTTTTCGGATTTCATCCATTTTTTCCTGATTTGATTTACCCAAAGCCTGTTTTCACGAAGGTCAAAATCGGTATCGGGTTCATTTTTGAATACATCCTGTATCAGAGCCGGCTGCTGTAAATTTCTGTTTTGTGTTCGTTTAGGAACTGTTTCAAGTGTATCCTTGATAGCCATGGCATCTTCAAACTGTTTTTTCAGGAAATCCCATTCCTTGCTGCCTTCTTTCAGGTTGAATGAATAAGTAAGAAAGTTGTCTTTTCCGGTATTTTCGTCCATACGGCGAACCAGGTAAGAAACCGCATTGAGGAAATGCTCGTCGTTTACTACCGGTGTATATAGAATTATCTGCTTGTCCAGGCTTCGCATTACCCTGGGTAAATGATTTGCCATTCCTTCGAGCATTTCGAAAGTAACGAATTCGTCCACCTGAAGCTTTTTGGCCAGTAAATAGGCATAACCGATGGTAAAGAAGTTGTGTGAAGCTACTCCTACATGTACAGCTTTGGCGTTTTCGGGCAACAGAGCTACATCGAGCACTTTCAGATAGTTTGCATCTACCTTAATTTTGTTGTCGTAAATCGGATTTTCCCAGCCGCGCAATGACGAAACGATAGTTTCCATGGCCAGATTGGCTCCTTTTACCAGACGCATTTTAATAGGTGCTCCACCTTCGGCAAATCGTTTCTTGCCAAATTCCAACAATTCACCCTGTAATTTGAGTGCATCGGGCAGGTATGCCTGTATTACTATTCCGGCAGTAAGGTTCTTGAATCGGGGCTCTGAAAGCACGGTTTTGAATACTTCGAGCGTAAGTTCTGCATCCTTGTACTCTTCCATATCCAGGTTTACAAATTTATACGACAACTCCCCTTTTTCATCCTTAAAAGGAAAATCCATCGACTGCTGATACAGGTTTCCCATCAGAGTGCAGAGTTCATTTTTACAGGTATCGTAATTCAGTGGATTGATTTGGGCGTAAATACCCGAAAGTTTCACGGATATGTAGTTGATTCTGGGGTCTTTGAGTGCTTCCAGGTAATGTTCGTATCGTTTACGGGCTTCGCCGTCGCCGAGCACCACTTCTCCAAGCAGGTTTACATTTTGTCCTATTTTTTGTTTGTTTCGTTCGTCCAGGTGTCTGTTGAGCAAATCAGGACGTTCGTTGATAATGATTGCACTGGTGTAATCGCGCAGGTATTTTTTGAAAATGGGAACAGAAATACCCGGAACTAAATAGCCCACAGAATTAAAAGCCGTCAGCATCAATCGTTCACCGGCATTAAAAAATTCGGGCGTTCCGTATTCTTTGAGCAGCAGGCGGATTCGTTTGGCCAGTTTTCTGTTGTCACGAATCTGCGAAGTTTCGTCCAGCATTTTGGTCATTAATACTTTATCATTCGGATTCTGAACCAGAGCAGCGTATTTGTTTTGCTCTTTGCGTTCCACTTCCCGAATTTCATTCAGTGCTCTGGACATAAAATTGCTTGCCCAGTCAATTACTTCAGAGGTTTTGATGTTTTCCATGTATGGTTATAAATTTATGATTTGATTGTTTCGTTTCGGTTTTTAAAAAATACTGTAAACCTACTTTCGATGATAAATTTAAAAATTTAAGATACTATAAACAAGTTTAAGAGAGTTGTTTTTAATCATCAATTATAATGATGTAAAAATACAAAAAAATCAGTTGAAAAAAACAAAAAACAGAATATTTATTGCATGAATATTTTTTATATTACAAACTCGTCTTGACTTATTAATTTCAACTCAGAATGAATAATAAAAAATAAAAGAGATCAATATGTTTTTAATTTTAACTACTAATATCACGTAAAACACGAATTTATTCGTGCAATTAGTGTCATTTGTAGTTTAAAACAATAAATTATTCAGCTTTTATGAAAAGTCAAGATGACTTCTACTTCAAACGATTTTTTGTTACAAAAAAAGATTAATGGATTTTCAACACCCTTTTTTTAAAAAATAAAATAGTTACATTTTCAATTTGATTTTTGTTTTTAAGACTTCAGCAAGCAAGTACAAACTGCGCCAATCTAAAATCCAGTTCTTCCATCTGATCCATTCTGACAAAAGATACGCAAGCGCGAAGTCCGTTGGGATTTTCGCTGCCGGTAATGGCAAGTGAAATGGCACTGATGCCGAAATAAAGGAATTTTTTCATCAGTTCGCCGCTCGTAAGCCCGGGATAGGCAATGGTGAAATAAAATCCGTCGGCAAGTTCACGTTCATCATCGTTGTAAACAATGTAAAAACCGTGTTTCAGAAAAATTTCTTTCATTTTTCTGGCTTTTTCGCCGTAATGGTGAAGCAATTCCACGAAATTAATTTTCGCGTCGTTGGCGGCTTTAAGCATGGTAGCCAGTGCATATTGCGCTGAGTGTGATGTGCCTGCAGTAGTGGCATAGAGTACTCCGTAAGGTATAAAGCGTCCCATGGTATCGGCCGGGAAGTATTTTCTCAGATTCGGATAAGAGCGATTGTACGCCTGGCTGCTGAATACGAGCATGGCGATACGCTGACCGGCATAGCTGAAAATTTTCGATGCAGACAAAATAAGGATGTAATTATGGGTGTAACGTGCTACAGTAGGTTGAAAAGGTGCTTCACCGGGTATTCCGTAATGTTCTCTGAAGTCCATACCGAAATATGCCAGATCTTCGATGACTATCACATCGTATTTTTCAGCCAGTTCACCAATAGTTTTCAGTTCCTCTTCAGAGAAACAACACCAGGTAGGATTGTTGGGCGATGAGTAACAAATGGAACAAATATCTTCGTTTTTCAAAAATTCTTCCAGTTTATCGCGCAGTTTTTCGCCCCTGAAATGCTGAAAATCAAATGCCTTGAAGGGCAATCCGAGCAGATTGAGTTGCGATTTCTGAACGGGAAAACCCGGATCAATGAATAGTGTGTAAGGTTTCGCAGCATTTGTGCGGGCAGCTGTAAGCAGAGCTGCAAAACTTCCCTGCATACCTCCTACAGTTGGGATACAATACGTTGGTTCGGTTTCGATGTTCATAAACAAGCGTACGAATCGGGCTATTTCCTCTTTGGCAAACGGGATACCTTCGATGTTGGGATAAATAGACGCAAGCCCTTTGTTTAATGCTTCTTTTTCGGCTTCAATACCAATATGTGATGCCGGAAGGCCGGGAACTCCCATTTCCATGTGGATAAATTCCACACCACTCTGCTGCTCTATTTGTGCAACCAGTTTTCCTACCTGACGGATTGAAAGCTGATTGAT
>SAAL01000180.1 GCA_009929445.1 Bacteroidia bacterium | reverse complement strand
TCTTACCCTTTGACTATTCCTGGCATGTATGACTTAAAAAACCCAATGTTGAATCATTAAAAAAATGCCCGACTGTCAGATGAAGTCTTAGCTAATACAGCTAACTGCCGACAGGGCAGCCTACTCGATTAGCGGTTCGTAGTTTCATCTTCAATTTTCAATTCAGAATGAAATTTACCGGTATAAAATATTGCACTTTCACTGCTTGTCCTTTATAAATTCCAGGCAACCAACCTTCGCTCAGCATTTTCACGACCCTCAATGCTTCTTCATCACAACCTGAACCTATTTTCTTTGTTACTATGTAATCTGATGTCTGACCCAGGCTGTCTATTGTAAAAGCAACATTTACCGTTCCACTTACACCGTTTTCTGCTGCTATTATCGGGTATTTCGTGTTTAATCCAATAAGAACACCTATGCCAAAGTTTCCCCCAAGATACAAAGGCGGTCGGTCAAGCTTGTCTAATTTATTACCTTCTGCGGTTGTAATATTATATTTCTTGTTTTTACTTTTGTCATCCAGAATGAAAGAAACGAGTTCATTGGTTGAAAAATTGTAAATCAATTCAGCATTCCCTTTTTCATCAAAGAATTGCCACAAACCAATTTTTTTATCCGAAAGGTAATTTCCCGTTCTGTAAAGTTTTCCATTCCAGTCATAATCCTTCCATAGACTGTCTTTAGCACCATACTTATAAAATCCTTCTGAAAAAACGGTTCCTTTTAAACTGACTTTCTTGTAACTTCCATGCAGTGTTGACCTGTCGGATTCAAGCACATTGCAAATTTCCATTAAATTCTGATTACTTAATTTTCTTGTTATTTGTATTGTTTCCTGTCCAAAAATCAATGTCGGTAAAACCAAGAATAGAATTAGATAATTCGTTTTCATTTGTCGATAAATTTATGTTGTTTTTATTTTTTTACTATGACCGCTAACGGGAGTCCGCGCAGAAACCACATTATTTCCCGTTTCAATGCTTTTTATTTGTTTGTACACTTCATCTGTGCCTGTATTCGTAATTTTATCTGAAGCTGATTATCCCCATTTTGATATTTTTTTTTCAGCTGTATGGAGTAATAAGCTTGTTTCTGAAAACAATCTTTGTACTTTCTTTTGTTTTTTCCTTTTCTGTTACTATGGTTGATGAGCTTGTAGAACGAACCAACGATTTCTCCATAAATACTTTTTCTCTCACGTTCAAATATATCCTCCATATCCGGATACAGCGATGTGAGAGGCACTCCCTGTCGGCTAACTGCCGACAGGGCAGTCTACTCGACTAGCGCCTGGTGTTCTTTGTTTTCTGTCATTTTTCTATCAATTTGCTACATCGTTTCTGTCTGCTGTGCGTTGGCTTTGCAAGCTCTTTGACAAAGCTTTGGTTGTAGCGTTGGCTTCCTTCGACAAGCTCAGGACAAGTGTGCGGCTTTGGTCCCGATAATTATCGGGATGCTTGCAAATGCGTGGGCTTTAATTTTTCTTTTTTGTCTTATTTTCCAATACTTTCAAGCTTTCTAAATAATTTTTTTCTGCTTCGCTCAATGTTTTTTGCTGATACTTCTTGTATTCTGTGGTAGCCTTTTCAATAGCAATTTCGTGGCTGATGGAGCCTGCACCTGACAACAGTTTTTCTCCGCTCATAGTCAAAATTTTATCCAAATGTTCAGCCCAGTCTTTCATTGTCATTGCTTGTTCTCGTTCGGCTTGACGCTCAGCAAAATCCAAATACCCCGATACTATTTGTCCCAGCGAACGAAGCTCTTTTTCGTCCAAATAATTTTTTGCAACCACAACGTCTTTCAAGTACGGACGACTACCCGGAAAAGTCATCAAACCCATAAATTCTTTTTCGGCATCGGCTCGGGTAAAAATAACTTCAGCAGCAGTTTGACCGTGTACGGCATAATGAATTTTGTTTTGTACTTTCTTGAAAAATGCGATGGAAACATCAGCTTTGGGATTGTAATCAATGCTGGTTGCGTAAATATCAAGCACCTGACGATAAAACACTTTTTCGGATGACCGAATGTCTCGTATGCGTTGCAACAATTCTTTCCAGTAGCCACCACCACCCAAATTTTTCAGGCGTTCATCGTCCATGGTGAAACCTTTGCGGATATATTCGTTCAGTCGTTTGGTTGCCCATTGGCGAAACTGCGTTCCACGCAAGGATTTTACACGGTAGCCGACAGAAATAATAACGTCTAAATTATAGTAATTAGGGGCTTTCTGCTGAAATTCGGAAATTCCGAATTTCTGTGTACACAGTGTCTCATCAAGCTCTCCTTCATTAAAAACATTTTGTATATGCTCGTTAATTGTAGATTTTGCTTTACCAAAAAGCAAGGCCATTTGCTCTTGCGTTAACCATACTGTTTCATCTTCAAAACGAACATCCACCGATATTTTTTCGTCCTCGGTTTTGAATAAAATAAAATCTGAATGGTTTTCTTTCATGCTATTTATTTTGTTTGCTTCTCTTTCTTTTTTGCTCCTAATTTTTCCTGCTTATGTTTGGATTTCGGCAGACAGACTTTCTCCGCTTTTCTTGTGCTGAGCTTTGCCGAAGCAATCCTCTCCAATAATTCGCTTGCCGGTTCATCGTTTGGGTCTTGTCACCCCGACTCTGATTAACAAGGACTTACACGAAAGTGTGAGTCCTTTTGTTTTGTTGGTTGACACAAAGTTGACACAAATGGCCAAACATAATCTCAAAAAATCTTTTCTATATCATTGGTGAAGTTGTATTAAGTTGCATTTATATGTATTTGGAGTTCTCAGATTGAATATTTGTTTTTGATGACTTTTCTTTTATTCATCAATGAAATTGTCCAGAATAATGAAACAAATATATGAAAACTTTTTGAATCGATTATAAAAAATTGTCTAATCCGGATAAACGGGGAATATTTTTGTAAATTCATTTATTTACGTTACACAAACGTTACACATAAAGTCAAATCTATTATCCTAAAACCAGAAATATATATATATATATATATATATTGGTTGACACAACTTTTGAGTATCTTCATAATTTCTTTATACCTCAAACTAGATATTTTTCTTATTATCGGGGGTTTACCTTAAAACGACTGTTTCCCAAT